>CAMATI010000013.1 GCA_945861095.1 Asaia bogorensis
GCACCACTTGGCCCAGAAATCCACCAGAACCGGGGTGGTCTTGCTCGCTTCGACCACGTCCATGGCAAAGCTCTTGTCGGTCACCGGCTTCGTGTTGGCGCTCATGATCAGGCCTCGTGATATCTGTTTGCACCAAAATGGGGGGGTGAGCTACCGCGGTCAAGCGGGAGCCGAACTGGGTTCGTGCGAATCCAGCAAGGCGTCCGGCAACATCGACACCCGCGCTTCCCGGGTCCAGATCAGAGCGCAGCGCACCGGCCGATCCGGATAGATCGCCCGCAACACCGCCCGATAGGTCGCCATCTGCCGCAAATACAGCACCGGCGTATCGTCGGTCAGGGCTGGCGGCTGCCGGTTCGTCTTGAAATCGGCCAGCAGCACCTGGTCGTCCAGCACCGCCAGGCGATCCACCAACCCACCGACGACCACGCTGCCGACGACGCCGGTCAGTGGCACCTCGGCGCGTGCATTGGGGCCGAACAGCGCGGTCAATTCCGGGTGCGTGAGAATTGCCAGCACTTCCCGCACCAGGGCGCGTTGGTCCGCCACGGTCAGATCATGCCCGGGGCGGCTGACATAGAGGCTGGCGGCGTCCATCCATGCCGCTTGCGGTAAGGCTGGAAGATGTTGCAGCAAGGCGTGGATCAGTTGCCCGCGCCGGAACCGGCTGCTGGTCGGGTCGCGCTCGCTCAACGGCGACGCCGCGGCGGGGACCGGCCCCAGTTCCACCCCCTCTGGCCGGCTGGGCGCCAGGGGTCGAGGCATGGGTGGTTCGGTCGGCAACGCGTGTGCGCGCCAGTCCGGCGCCCGCCCCAACCAGTCCGGCATCGGCGCCAGATCCGACGCCGGCAGGGTCCGTCCCGGGTCGGCATCGGCAAGCTGGGGCGTGCCGAACACGCGGATATCGCCGTCCCAGGGATCGAACGGCGCGATCGACGAATCGAACGTCGCGGTTGCCTCTGCCGCCGCGAAGCCCTTTTCCACCAGACGATACCAACAGGTCGCATCCGGCTCTCGTCTGGTCTGCCAGCCGCAGACCAGCAGCCGGTCCTCGGCACGCGTCAGGGCGACGTAGAGCAGGCGGTTATGCTCCTCCATGTCCTGCCGCCGCTCCGCCTGGCGCATGTCGTCGATGATCTTGCAGCGCACTTCCCGCCGAGGCGACCACAGCGGCACGGTCACGCCGGTCGCGGGATCGTCGGCCCAAAGGATGGAGCCGACATCGGGCGGCAAGGCGGTGGTATCGGGCAGGATCACCAGCGGCGCCTGCAACCCCTTGGCCCCGTGCACCGTCATCACGCGGACCTGGTTGCCGGCGGCTTCGGCCTCTCGCTTCACCTCGGCGCCGGACCGACGCAGCCAGTGCAGGAAGCCTTGCAGCGATGGCGGGTGAGACCGGCCATAGACCAGCGCCGCGTTCAGGAATTCATCCAAAGGTTCGGCCGCTTCCGGCCCCAGCCGGCCGAACAGGCGTGCCCGGCCGCCCAGAATCCCCAGCGCTTCGGTGAACAATGCATAGGGAGAGGTAAAATCCACACGCGCCAGCAACGGTGCGAAGAAGTCCCAGACGGCCTGCCACGTCGGACGCTCCCCGGCGCGGTCGCGCAACGCATCGGACAGCGATCCGCGCCGGCCGATCGCCAATTCCATCAGGTCGTCGTCGTTGAGCCCGCCCAGCGGGCTGGTCAACACGCAGGCAAAGGTCAGATCGTCCTGCGGCAGCAGCAGCGCATCCCCCAGCGCCATCAAATCCTGCACGGCGGGTTGCTCGGTCAGCACCAGGCGGTCCAGTCCGGCGACCGCCACGCCGCGGGCCTTCAACGCGCGCACCAGCGACCGCGCAAACGCATTCCGCCGCCGCACCAGCACCATGATGTCGCCCGGAGCCAGGGGGCGCCCCTTGCTTTCCAGCATCACGTTGCCGCTGGTCTCCTGGCTGATCCAATCGGCCAGCGTGTCGGCCAGAAGCTGCGGTCCGGAGGTCAGGCCGTGGTTCGCATCCGCGACTTCCCAGGGCTCCACGGGGTTGGGTTCCGGCAACGGCGCCAGCGGCCAAAGCTCCACCATCCCGGCATGGTCGGCACGATCGGCGCGATGCGTCAGGGTCTGGCCGGCATCGACGACCCCGGCGGCGGCCTCCGGATTGACAAAGACCGCATCGACCAAGCCCAGGACCGGGGCGGTCGAGCGAAACGACACGTCCAACTCGACATCCCGCCAGGCCAGGCCGGCGCTGTTGACCCGCCTGGAAAGCAGCCCGCGGGAATGATCGAACTCCCGCGTGTCGGCGCCCTGGAAGGAGTAGATGGACTGTTTGCGATCGCCCACCGCGAACACCGTGCGGACCGTGTCGCGCGCGCCCGCGCCGGCGAAGAATTCCTCGGTCAAGGCGTGCGCGATCCCCCATTGCTCGGGGGCGGTGTCCTGGACCTCGTCCAGCAACAGATGGTCCAGGCCGCCATCCAGCTTGTAGAGCACCCAGGCGGCGCCGGGATCGACCAGCAGGGAGGAGGTGCGGCCGATCAGGTCCTCATAATCCAGCAATCCGGATTCGGCCTTGCGCTGGGCGTAGCCCTCGACGACGGGCGCGGCCAGCACGACCAAAGCGTGCGACACCGCCGCGACGCGAATGGCCCGCCGCGATTCCTCGATCCGATCGATGCGGGCGGCTTCGGCCAGAAGCTGGTCCAGCCAGTCCGGGTGCCGGGTTGCGAGCCGGTCGCCGATCAGGGTTCGGGTGCTGTAGACCGTGCCCGCCTTGGTGAAGAACTCGCCCTGCCATTCCGCCCAGTTTTCCGCGCGGTCCGTGGTTTCGAGGGCGAGCCAATCCAGCATCCGCCCTGCCTTTGTGACGACGGCGGGCGTGGCCTCGGCCTGGATGTTCCGAATCACCTGCCGGAGCGCGTGCTCGCCCATCCATTGCACGGCGTCCGCAACGATCTCCGCCTCTGAACCCCCGGAAACCCCCAGCGCGCGCCGTTGCGCCGCCTGCAGGTCCGGGCCCAGGCGCAAGGCCGCGGCCAATCGACGGCGATCGGTCTGCAAGGACATGACATGGCGCCCGAACTGATCCGCGGTCGCCAGCCCGGCCAAGGTGTCCAAAGCGGCTCGGAGCGCCGGGGCGCCGGCGCCGGCCAGCATGTCCTCCCGCGCCTCGATCAGCGCGTCCTGCGCGTCGCGGTCGTCGACCAACTGAAAATGTGGGGAAATCGCGGCTTCCAGGGGGAACCGGCGCAGCACCGACTGGCTGAACGCGTGGATGGTGCCGATCCGCATGCCGCCCGGCAGGTCCAGCACGTGCGAAAACAGCGCCCGCGCCGTCCGGCACGCCGCATCGGTCGGCTCGACATTCAGGCGCCGCAATTCATCGGCCAGCGCCGGTTGCGACAGGGTGACCCAGCGGCCCAGGGTGCGTTGCAGACGCAGCGCCATTTCGGCGGCCGCGGCCTTGGTGAAGGTCAGGCACTGGATGCGGTCGGGTCGCGCGCCGGTCAGCATCAGTCGCAGCAAGCGGTCCGTCAGCAGCTTGGTCTTGCCCGACCCGGCCGAGGCCGCCACGAAGGCGGACACACCGGGATCGGAGCCGGCCAATTGCTCCCGATTGGCGCGCTCGCGCGGCGACTCGCTCATGGTTCGCCGCTCGGGCCGGGATCGCCGACCGCGTCATCCCCCGCCGCCGACCATTCCGCGACGCGGGCCAACTGCGCGTAATCGGAAAACCGAGGCGCCCGGTCGGGATGCGGCTGCGATCGATAGACCTGGCCGGCATCGAAGGCGTCGATCAGCCCGTTCAGGCCGTCGCGGGCGCTTTGGGTTGCGTCGATCGCCGCGTCGGCGTTGCCGCGATAGAGCCGCCTGATCTCGCCCGGCTGGAAACCGCCGGTCAGGTGCCAATACTGCAATTCGGTCGCCTGCCCGGTGACGTCCGGGCCGAACGCGCCATCCGCCACCATGGCCGCTTCCAGCAGCAGTTGCGGCGCCAACCCGCTGTCCACGTCTTTCTGGGTCGGAGGCGAGCCGGTCTTGTAGTCCAGGATCGCGATCGACCCGTCACGCCGCCGCTCGATCCGGTCGGCGCGTCCGGTTAGGCGGAATTGGCCCCCTGGCCGGCTTAAATCGACCGCCCCGGATTTTTCCGCCGCGATCGCCAGCGGGGGATTTTCGGATCGGCGGCGCGTCTCGATATCCGCCACCCAATCGGCGATGCGTCCCAGTCGCGGTGCCCACCATGCCGCCAGCGCCGCCCGCAAGCCGGCCTCGGCCAGGGCGCGATCCATTGCGCGCCGCAGCAGGATCGCGGCGTTGGGCGGCCAACGTGTGCCGTGATCATCCAGAAACAGGCTCATACCCTGATGGACCAGCATGCCGTAGTCGGCGGCGTCGGTTGCTTCATCCAGCGGTTTCAGCGCGTTCAGCTTCAGGATGTGGCGGGCATAGATGGCGTATGGATCGCGCAGCCAGGTCTCGATTTCCGTCACGCTCATGCGGCGCGGCCGGCGGTTGATCCGGGGGTTGGGGCGAGGCGCGGACACCGGGACGGCGCCGCCCATCGGCTGGTCCAAGGCACGCACCCAGGCCGCGGCGGGATGGTCCGGCAAAGCCTGCGACTTGCCTTCCAGAAAGATCTGCAACCGGAACAGCCAGCGCGCCGGCACCGCGGGCGCGCCATCGCGGCGAACCGGGCAGGACAACACGACCTCCGACGCCGAGCAGGCGAGGGAGACGAAGTCGTGGGCGGACTGGCCGATGGTTTCTTCCAGGGACGGCAGGCCGACCGCGGTGCGCATCGGGCGTGACAGCCAGGGACCGGGTTCGGGCTGCGGCGGCCAGACGCCTTCCGCCAATCCGCCGAGGACGATGCGATCGACGCTTTGCAGGCGGGCTTCCAGCAGACCCCAGATATGGATGCGCGGGTGTTCGGTGCCGCCACGACCCCGCAACGCCCGCCGGCCTCTCACCGTGGCCCCTTGCAGCACCGCATCCAGCAGGCCCGGCAGCACGGCGCGCCGTTGGTCGGGCAGCAGGACGATGGCGGCCAGGACGGCGGACAGGCGTTCGGCCAGGGCTTCGCCTTCCTCGTCCGCCCATAACCGGACGGGGCCGGGCTGATCCGTCGTGGCGGCGAGACCCTCGGCGGCCTCGAACACCGAGGCCAGCGCCTGTTGCGGGGAAACTTCGACCGAGGCGTCGATTCGCAACGCCGGTTCCAGGCAGGATTCCAGGCGGGCGAGGAAATCCCGCAGGCGGTCGAGCATAATGTTGAATCGGACATCGCCGCCCTGGGATGCCTTCAGCCGTTCATCCTGTCCCGCCTTGTCGATGGCCAGACGCAGCCCGACGATGCCGCGTGGCGGACGCGGTCCGCGCAGGCAGATCACTTCCAGGTCCCGGGCGGCGGTCCGGCATGCCACTGGCGACAGGCCGGCCGCCGCCAGCGGGTGTTTCAGCAAGGCCAGCAGCGGCACCGGCGCCAATTCCTCGGCGATCGCGCGGACCAACAGGCGCATGAACACCGCTGGTGGGGTTTCGGCCAGACTTTCTCCGGCGCTGTCGTCGGCGACCACGCCATAGCGGAGCAGGCAGGCTGCGACCCGCCCCGCCAAATCCCGATCCGGAGTCACCAAGGCCGCCCGCGCATTGGGTGTTTCCAGGGTGTCGCGCAGGATCAGGGCGATGGATTCGGCTTCCTCCTGCTGGTCGGCGGGGGTCAGCCGCGACAGTCCGTCGAGCGTAACCTGCGTCGGGTCGCGCCACGCCTCCAAGGCGACGGCCGGCAGCAGCGCGGCGGACAGGGTGGCAAACCGGGAGGTGGCGGTGGTTGCCGGCTGGCGGAAATGCTCCCCCTCCCCTTGCGGGAGGGGGTTGGGGGGAGGGGTCTTAGGCACGGTTCGTGCGGGTTCACCCCTCCCCCCGACCCCCTCCCTCAAGGGGAGGAGGAGAAGTTGCGTCACAGCCGAACTCTCTGAATCCCGCAGTTCCATCGGCCAGGGCCGCACATCGCCTCTTGTCGCACCCAGTCCGGCCAGCAGATCGGCCAGCCCGGCCTGCGGATGCGATGGCTCCAACGCCGCCCAGGTGTCTTCGTCCATCGCCGTATCCAGGGCCGGCAGCACGACCTGTCCATTCGGCAGATTCGCCACCACGCGCAGCAGGCGGGCAACCGCGCGAATGCCTGCGGTGGTGCCGGCGATCAGCACGGGATGGTCTGGCGGCTGATCGTGCCAGGCGCGCGCCTGAGCATCCAGCAACGCCACCATCCGTGCCGCCGGGTTCATCAGCCCGTTATCCGCCAGCCAGTCCGGCCAGGCGTGGGTCACGATTTCCAGGAACTTCAGGATTTCCGCCCAATGCGCCGCGTGGGCCGAATCCACCGCGTCCGGCAGGGTGCGGCGCAGGTCGATCTCGGCGCGTTCCGCCTCATCCATCAGCGTGGCCAAATCGCCGGCCAGCAGCCAGGCCCGATCGGCGGTGCGGGGCGCACCGGATGTGCCGCGTGCCGCCAGGATCAGCCGGGTCAGCGCGGCGAGGCGCTGCATCGGCTCGACCGCGGGCGGCAGGTCCACGGCGCCGGTCAGCGCCAGCGGCACCTCGTCCATGCCGCCCAACGCGGCGATGCGCGGCAACAGCAGCGGGCGGCCATCGGATGCGCGCAGGAACGCATCCGCCAGGGATCGCGCGGAACGGCGGGTGGGCAGCAGGATCAATCCGCGAGCGTTCGCCAATGGATCGCCGCCGCGTGCCAGCCAGCCGGATGCGATGGCATCCAGGAACGACGTCGATGGCGGAATACTGAAAAGATTCAACGCCAAGGCCAGCGCATGTCGCCGGTCAGGCGGGCGGCCAGGATGCCTTCCGCGTCGGACAGGTCGGGCGGCGTGGACAGATGGAACCACAGACCGTCATGCACGACGGCGCGCAGGCGCCCGGCGCCGATGGCACGATCCCAGGCCAGATTCATGCTGAACGGCCCGTCCGGCATGTCGTCCAGCAGAGACGCCCGCATCAGGTGCACCCCTGCATACATGTATGGCACGATTTCCCGTTCCTGGCGCCGCCGCGGGATGCCCCATTTGTCGAGTGCGAAATCGCCGTTGCCGACCTCGCCGTGAACCTGGAAGGTGCGGTGCAGCAGCAGGACCCCGTCGACGGTGTCGTCGAAGGCAGCCGCCAGTCGTTGCAAGGCCGGCTGGGGGCCATCCACCCAGAACGCGTCGCCATTGATGACGTAGAACGGACCTTCCCCCAGCACACCCAGCGCGGCGCGCACCCCACCGCCGGTGTCTAGCAGGCTGGCTTCCGGCAGCGGCACCGTGTTCGGCGGACCAACGCGGGCGGCCAGGGCGGCGATCACCTGATCCGCGTGCCAATGAGCGTTGACGGCGACGGTCTCGACGCCGACTTCCGCCAGCCGGTCCAGGGCATGGTTCAGCAGGCTTTTCCCGCCCAGGGTCAGCAGCGGTTTGGCGGTATTGCCGGTCAGCGGACGCATGCGCGTCCCCAGGCCGGCCGCGAGAACCATGGCGGTGCGGGGGGCGACCGTCATGCGGCGAGTCCTGGCGGGTTGCGGCGAAGATCCATCGGAATCCATCTGTCGAAAGCTTGCATCAGCGGTTTCGCCTGGTCCTGGGTCAGTGCGGCGGCGAGCAGACGCCAGGTCCGTGGACCATGGACCAGATATTGCGGGCGATTGTCGCGCTTCGCCAGCCGCACCCATTGGCAGGCGACCCGGAGATGTCGTTGCACGGCGCAGGCGGCATAGGCGGCGTAGAACGCAAAGGGGTCGAGATCAGGCCGAGCGGCGAGGTAGCGGGCGAGGGCGCGTGATTCGGTGGAGGTGGGGATGTCGCGGCGGGCGTCTTGCAGCAGGGATACCAGATCGTAGGCGGGGTGGCCGAGGGCGGCGCTTTGGAAATCGATGATGCCGATGGTCCTGATGCCGGGCCGGGTTGGCAGATGCAGCAGATTGCCGGCGAAATAGTCCCGATGGACAAAGCAGCGCGGACCGTTGCGGACCGGTTCCAAAACGACCTCCAGTGCCCGGGTGAAATCGTGTCGCGCATCGTCGGGCGCCGGTCGACCCATCATAGCCGGCCACCACCAGTCGATCAGGTTGGCGACGGCGGTCTGGGTCATCGCTTCCGCGTTCCACGCCGGAAGGTCCGGCGGGGGCGCGGCGCGCTGCATGGCGATAAGGGCATCGACGGCGCCGTCGAACAGCGCGTCCATGTCGGGGTGCCCGTCGACCGCGTGCGAATCATCCAGCAACGCCGAAATCAGCCCGTCGCCGAGGTCTTCTTCCAGCAGCAGGCCGTTCGCCTCGTCCGCGGCGAACACCGTCGGGACCGACAGCCCGATGCCGGCGAGATGGCGCGCGATGCGGAGGAAGGGACGGACATCCTCGGGCGGGGGCGCATCCATCAGCACGGCCGGCGCGGGGCCGCCGGTCAGGCGCAGATAGCGTCGGAAGCTGGCGTCCTGGGCCAACGGGGACAGGTGGGCGTCCGCGAAACCGTGACGCGCGAGGAACGCGTCGATCTGGGTGTCCCGCGTCATGCCAAGGCCCCGATCCGGTCGGGCCAGCCGGTCAAGGTCGCGTCTCGCGCATCATGTTCCAACAATCGCAGGGTCACGGCCAGTGCATCGCGGGGGCGGAGGTCCGCCAGGCGGTCGGGCCATTCGACCAGCACCACGTCGTTGCACGCCTCGTCCCAGCCGAGTTCCGTCAGCTCGGCCGGACCGTCCAGGCGCCAGAGGTCGTAGTGATGCACGGCGCCCACCCGCGTTTCATAGGTCTGCACCAGGGTAAAGGTCGGACTGGGTACTTCCAGCGCCGGGTCGCCGGTCAGTTTGCGCAGGAGCATGCGCGCCAGGGTGGTTTTCCCGGCCCCCATCGGACCGTCCAGCAGGATCGCATCGCCGAACCGGACCACCGATGCGATGCGGCCGGCGAGCGCCTCGGTTGCCGCCTGGTTCGCAAGGCGAACGGTCAGGGGCAGGTTTTTCGGCGGCTGATTGGGTGGAGGGGCGGCGGGCATGACCGCAGTTTGCCCTGTCGGCGCGCTGGCGGACAGCCTCCGGTTGATGAAGAACCGCCGGAAAATCGGCAATCCGGATGACACCGGGCCTCAGACACTCTATCTGTCCGCCGGAAGCGCGGGCGCCGTCCGCCCCTACAGTGCAGGCCCATGACCGATACTCCGCTCGACCACATCCGCAATTTCGCGATTATCGCGCATATCGACCACGGCAAGTCGACGCTCGCCGACCGCCTGATCCAGGCGACGGGTGCGCTGTCTGACCGGGAGATGACGAACCAGGTCCTCGACAACATGGACCTGGAGCGTGAGCGCGGCATCACCATCAAGGCGCAGACCGTTCGGCTGGTCTACAAGGCCAAGAACGGGCAGGTCTATGAGCTGAACCTGATGGACACGCCAGGCCATGTGGACTTCGCCTATGAAGTCAGCCGCAGCCTGGCCGCGTGCGAGGGCAGCCTGCTGGTGGTGGATGCCAGCCAGGGGGTGGAAGCGCAGACCCTGGCCAATGTCTATCAGGCCATGGAGGCCAATCACGAGATCGTGCCGATCCTGAACAAGATCGACCTCCCCGCCGCCGAACCCGAGCGGGTGAAGCAGCAGATCGAGGATGTGATCGGCCTGGATGCGTCCGACGCCGTCGAAATCAGCGCCAAGACCGGCCTGAACATCGAGGGCGTGCTGGAAGCGCTGGTGCACCGACTGCCGCCGCCTACCGGCAACGCGAATGGGCCGCTGAAGGCGCTGCTGGTCGACAGTTGGTACGACCAGTATCTGGGTGTCGTGATCCTGGTGCGGATCAAGGACGGGCGTCTGAAGCGCGGGCAGAAGATCCGCATGATGTCGAACAACGCCGTGCACTCGGTCGAGCAGGTGGGCGTGTTCAGCCCGAAGATGGTCCCCACCGACGATCTCGGGCCCGGCGAAATCGGCTTCATCACCGCCGCCATCAAGACCGTCGCCGATTGCAATATCGGCGATACCATCACGGACGAGCGCAATCCGGCGACCGAGGCTCTGCCGGGCTTCAAGCCATCCATCCCGGTCGTGTGGTGCGGTCTGTATCCGGTGGATGCCGACGATTTCGAGAAGCTGCGCGAAAGCCTGGGCAAGCTGCGGCTGAACGACGCCAGCTTCCATTATGAGGCGGAAACCTCGGCCGCGCTGGGGTTCGGCTTCCGGTGTGGCTTCCTGGGCCTGCTGCATCTGGAAATCATCCAGGAGCGTCTGACCCGCGAATTCGACCTGGAACTGATCGCCACCGCGCCTTCGGTTGTCTATCAGATCTACCAGACCAACGGGCAGATGACGGAACTGCACAATCCGGTGGACATGCCGGATGCCTCGACGATCGACCGGATCGAGGAGCCTTGGATCAAGGCGACGATCATGGTCCCGGACGATTATCTTGGGGCAGTCCTCGCGCTGTGTTCCGAGCGGCGGGGCGTGCAGGTGGACCTGACCTATGTCGGCAACCGGGCGATGGCGGTGTACCGTCTGCCGTTGAACGAGGTGGTGTTCGACTTTTACGACCGGTTGAAGTCCTGCTCTCGCGGCTATGCCAGTTTCGACTACCAGATGGACGGGTATGCGGAGAGCGAGCTGGTCCGCATCTCCATTCTGGTGAACGGCGATCTGGTGGACGCGTTGTCGTTCATCGCGCACCGGGCGGCGGCGGAGCATCGGGGGCGGTCGATCTGCGGGCGGTTGAAGGATCTGATCCCCAAGCAGTTGTTCAAGATCGCCATCCAGGCCGCGATCGGCAGCCGGGTGATCGCGCGGGAGACCATCAGCGCGCTGTCGAAGGATGTGACCGCGAAATGCTATGGCGGCGATATCTCGCGCAAGCGGAAGCTGTTGGAGAAGCAGAAAGAAGGCAAGAAGCGGATGCGCCAGTTCGGCAAGGTCGAAATCCCGCAATCCGCGTTCCTGGCCGCCTTGAAGATGGATGCTTAGGGTCGGAGGAAGGAAAGGAAGCCTTGGGGCTCCGCCCCAAGCCCCGCGAGGGCTTCGCCCTTCGAACCCACCAGGGGCACGGCCCCTGGACCGCGATCAGTTGGTTCGGGGAAGAATGGGGGCCGACCATGGCGTTTCAACGTCCGTGTCGGCCCCCATTCTTCCCCGAACCAATAGTTGGCATCCAAGGCCCAGCCTTGGTGGGGGTCGAGGGGGCAACGCCCCTCGCGGGGTTCGGGGCGGAGCCCCGAGGCTTTCTTTCTCCTCCCGAACGCCTACCACCCCACCGCGTAGGCTGATCGCCTTGGGTCCGCGCCGGCCCAGCGCACGTCCGTGGCCAGTTGGTGCCGTATCGTCACAACCGACCCGGCCAGATATTTCCGTTCCGGCCACCATTCCACCGTATGGCCCATCGCCGACAGCGCGTCCCCGACCTGGGCTCCGACATTGGCTTCCACGCATAGCAGGCCCGGGCGGTAGGTGTGCGGCAAGGTTGATTCGGGCCAGGAGTAGCTGGCGAACCTGGGGGCCTCCACCGCGCTTTGCGGGTCCATCCGGAATACCGCCTGGTTCAGGAATACCTGCAACATCGCCTGACCCAGCACCTCGCTGCCGGGGGACCCGAACGGTATGACCGCCTTCCCCTCGGCCACCGCGATCGCCGGGTTGGCGGACATGCGCGGGCGGCGCCCGGGACCGACGCGTCCGGGATGCGACAGTCCGGAATAGCCGCGAGATCCCCACATCGAGGCCGTGATCCCCGTCCCTGGCACGACCGGCCCTCCGATGGTGCCGTCGCTGGGGGTGGCGGCGAACACATCGCCGGCCCGGTCCACCACGCAGAGGAAGGAGGTCGCGGGTTTTTCCCCGACCAGTTCCGCCCCCGATCCGGCCGATGGGTCGGGCAGCCATATCGGGGCCGATCCACCGCGTACCGAACCGGCCGGGGGCAATCCGGGCCACGCCTGGGCGGGATCCAGCAAACGCCGCCGCGTCGTTGCAAAGTCCTTCGACAGCAACACATCGAGCGGCACGTCCTCGAAGTCGGGGTCGCCGAAATAGGCTTCCCGATCCGCCGCCGCCAGTTTCAGGGCTTCCGTCACCGCATGCACGTAGGCGGCGGAGTTATGGCCCATCGCGGCCAGATCCAGCCCTTCCAGGATGTTCAACGCCTCCAGCACCATCGGCCCCTGCGACCACGCGCCGCAACCGTACACATCGAAGTCGTGGAACCGGGTACGAGCGGGGGGTTCTACCTTGGCCCGGAACCCGGCGAGGTCCTTGGCCGACAGCCAGCCGCCGTTTTCCCGCTGGTGGCGGACGATCGCGCGGGCAATGTCGCCGCGATAGAATGCGTCGTGCGCGGCGGACAGGCCCGCCTCCCGGCCATTTGCCCCCGCCGCCCGCTCCGCGTCGGCCATGTATTGCAGGGTGCGGCCCAGATCCTCCTGCCGGAAGATCGAGCCCACCACCGGCGCGGCGCCATCCGGCAGGAAGATCGCGGCGGTGGTCGGATAGCGCGCGATCTCGGCTCGTTTGGAGGCGATGATCTCGTGGAACATCGGATAGACCGGGAATCCGTCGCGCGCGAAGCGGATCGCCGCCGCGGCCACGTCGCCGAAGGACATGGTGCCCCAGCGGCGCAGCGCCTCGATCCAATTGCCGGGCGCGGCGGGGACGACGGTGTGCAGCAGCCCGTCCGGGATGCGGCCGCCGTAGCGGTCGTGGAAGACGGCGATGTCCGCCGCCGCCGGCCATGGTCCGACCCCGCAGACGACCTCCACCTTCCCGTCCAGGCGGACCATGATGGGGGCCACGCCGCCAAAGCCCACGAACTGGCTTTCCAGCACGTCGATCGCCAGTCCGGTTGCCACGCCGGCATCGACGGCGTTGCCGCCGGCTTCCAGCACCTGCATCCCGGCCTGAGACGCATAATAATGGCCGGAGACCACGACATGCCGGCGTGCCATCAGATTGGGACGGCGCGGGCGGTTCGGCCCAAACAGGCGGGCGGTGTCGATCCGCGTGGTGTCGATCGGGGTGGTGTCAATCGGGGCGGTGTCGATCGGGGCGGGATCGATCATAGGGAGATCACCGAATGCCGCGGCCTGCCCCAATCGGACGCGCCCTCGGCACAGCGGGCGACATCTTCTTCCAGCATCAGGCGCTGGGCCACCAATGCCTGGGCCGCGGCGACGATGGCCGCGCGGTAGGCGGCCTTGTCGGCATAGCGCTCCTGGATGGACGGTCTGGGGTCGCCGGTCGCCACCCGTTCGGAGGCGGTTTCGGGGAATGGGATGTAGCTTCCTTCAAACCGCCATTGGATGCCGTGGCCGTAGCCTCGGGCGCGTGGGTTCCAGCCGGTGTAGGTGCCCAAGGGGGCCTGCACCATCGGGGCGCGCACGCCGGGGATGTCGTTGCCGTCCGCGTCGACGGACGGAACCAGCACGGTGTAGCGCAGGCCCGGCGCGCCGTCGGGATCGTTCTTGCCATGCACGATTTCCGGCGGCTCGCGCAGAATGCCCTTGTCGGCGTCCGGGCCGAAATCCAGCAGGGTCAGGACGTTGGGTTCGACCAGCACCGATGTGCCGGGGATCGACGGGTATTGCTGCTTCCAGGTGGCATAATCCACCAACGTGCCGTCCGCGCGGGTGGGGATGCGGCTATGCGGCGGCGGCGTGTGGTTGGTGGCCCATTCGTCCATCGCCACCATCATCGCTCGGAACAACATCGACGTGGCGACGTTGTTGGAGAAATGGTGCCCGATGCCGCTGGCCGGCGCCTTCAGCAACGGGTCGGCGCCGTGCTGGGAACTGGACCAGCAATACACCCGCACCGTCTCCGGCTGCGGCAGGTCGTTGCCGAGTGTGTCGGTGTGGGCGAGGGAGCCGCGGCGGACCCAGTATTCGGTGGCGCTTTGGGTGTGGAAGACCAGGGGGTCGGTTTCCGGTCGTTTCAGGATCGCGTCCTGCTTTCCGGTCAAATGGTCGGTGGACCAGGCGTAGGAGAACGGGAAGGAATCCGCGATGTTGAAATGATCCTCGTATTGCTGCCCGCCGGACACGATCGGGTTGGCGAACCGATGGTTCATCCATTTGCGCCCGGCGCCGGCGACATGCGGCATCACCCCGTCGAACACTTTCCGCCCGGCGGCATCGGCGTTGAAGCCGCGATAGACGAAGTCGCGCAGGCAGCGGCCTGTCTGCGACCGGCCCCAGGCATAGGCCTTGACGGTGCCTCGCAAGGGATTGGCGTCGGTGGTGTCGTATTTCAGGAAGCCCGCGAAATCCCGCACCGCGACATGGCCGAGGCCCATCACCTTCGGATCCTTGGCGGTGTAGAGCAATTCATAGATCCAGCCTGGTTGGAAGCCGGCCGGGTAGTGGATGTGCCAGTCGGATGGCACCAGCGCGCGTTCCGGCACTTTGGTCTCGGCGCCCAATCCGACCTGTTCGACCGCGAAGGACCACTGGTCGGACGCGATGATTTCGGGCGTGTCGTAGGGGTAGCGCCGGCGGGTAAACACGGCATCGCGCGTGTCCATGGAAGTCGTGGGATAGGAATGCGCGGCATACCGGCCGCTGAGCGGGTAGCATGTGGCGCCCGGTCCGTCGGGGATGAATTCCACCCGGACGCGTCCGGTGATCGGGGTGCCGTTGTCGGTC
Organism: Asaia bogorensis; assembly: GCA_945861095.1. Classification (GTDB taxonomy): domain Bacteria; phylum Pseudomonadota; class Alphaproteobacteria; order Acetobacterales; family Acetobacteraceae; genus Rhodopila. Next base: position 14,657 of record CAMATI010000013.1, read on the forward strand.
GCAACCGGGACGTCCAACACCAGGCGGTCGTCGCCCGGTAGCATATCGCCCTCCCACGCCACCCAGGCGACCGCGTAGCCGTGGCGCATGAAAAACCCGTTCCCGGCGTGTGCCAGGCTGATTGGGTCGTTGCTGTGCGGGGCGTCGTTGAAGAATTGCAGCGCTCGCTTGTGGCCGCGATTGCCGTAGTCGTAGAAGACCCGGCGGTTGCCGCGTGACATGTCGAGCGGTTTCAGGATCATGAAATCCGCTTCGAACCGCACCAGTCCGCGGTCGTCGCGGGGCGCCTTGTCCAGGTCCACCACGTCGCGCTGTGCCGCCGCCAGCGGGTCCACGGCGAACACGGCGCGTCCGGACAGACGCTCATAGGCGCCGACCGATCCGAAGGCGTGGCCGTCGGCAAAGGGCCGGCGATCGGTGATACGAAGTTCGATCAGGTTGGTCATGCGTGCTCCCCCGCGTCGTTGGCGGAGTTTGCGCGGGGTGGGCCGGATGGGCAACGCCCAAGGGTAGGTGCCCAAAGGGGGTGGCGTCGGTGGCATGTCCGGCGGCGGCACGGTATAATCGGGGATACCACGCCTGCCACCATAACCGGACCGGAACACCTGCGATGAACGCGCCTGCCCCCCTGGCATGCCCCTGCGGCAGCGGACTGCGCTCGGCGCGTTGTTGCAGCCTGGACGCATCTTCCCTGCCGCCGCCGGAATCCACCCGCCATCTGGTGCCGTTGGTCGAACGTGCGGTTCAGGCTCACCGGCAGGGCGCCAACGATACCGCCGAACGTCTGTGCCTGGACGTGTTGGAGATGGCGCCGGACCGTCCGGGCGCGCTGCTCGTCCTGTATCAGATCCGCAAAAGCCAGGGGATCCACGCCGCGGCCGAGGCCCTGATCCGCCGCATCGTCCGGTTCGATCCCAACAATTTCCTCGCCACCAACGAACTCGCGCTGTTGCTGATGGCAAAGGGGGCGTTGGCCGAAGCCGAAATCCATGCCCGCAATGCCGTGCGGATCGCGCCGGAAAATCCACAGGCCCACAACCTGATGGGCATGATCATGACCGAGGCACAAAGGCCGCAGATCGGGGAGTTCCATTACCGCCGCGTCCTGGAACTGGCCGGCAACCGCGATCCGATCCTGTTGGCGAACCTTGCCTGGTGCCTGAAGAACCAGGGCCGCATGGAAGAAGGGCGCGCTCTGTATCGCGAATCGGTCGCCGCCCAGCCCGGCATCAGGCAGACCTTGCTGGGCTGGTCCCGGCTGGAGGAGGCCGATCGGAAATTCGACGCCGCCGCCGGGATTCTGGACCAGATGGACCAGCAATGGCCGGACGATCCGGGCGTGCTGTTAAGCCGAGCGGTGCTGCTGGGGCGGATGAAGCGGCATGACGAGGCGTTGGCGGGGCTGGATCGCATTGCCGCGCGGACCAGCGACGGACGGCTTGGGCCAACCGAATTGTCGGAAAAAGGCCGATTGCTGGACCAGATGGGCCGCTACGACGATGCGTTCGAAGCCTTCCTGGAAGGCAAGCGGCTGGCTCGCGAATGGAGCGGCAACCAATACCAGGATGTCTCCGCCGATACCCTGATCCAGCGTCTGCGCGGCTTTTTCGCCGCCGGGCGGTTGCGTACCCTGCCGCGCGCCCGGGTCCGCACCGACGTGGCGCAGCCGATTTTCGTGCTGGGCTTCCCACGCTCTGGCACCACATTGGTCGAGCAGACGCTGTCCGCCCATTCCCGGATCGTTGCCGGCGACGAATTGCCGTTGATCCACGACATCACCAGCATCATGCCGAGGATGCTGAACAGTCCGCTGGTCTACCCGGAGGCGCTGGCCGAGCTGTGGATGGGCGATCAGCGGGACGGGCTGGACAATTTGCGCGACTACTACCTGCAGAAGGTCGGCCAGATGGGCATCCTGGAACCGGGCGCCGCCTGGTTCACCGACAAGATGCCGCTGAACGAGATGCAACTCGGTCTGATTGCCCTGCTGTTCCCGGAAGCGCCGCTGGTCCATGTGATCAGGCATCCGCTGGACGTCATGGTCTCGGCGATTTCGAATCATTTCACGCATGGGTTTTTCTGTTCCAGCGCCCTGGAAACGGCTGCCTTGCATTATGTGCGGGTGATGGATCTGGTACAGCATTACAGGTCCGAAATGGCACTGCGCTATCTGCCGATCCGGTATGAGGACATGGTCGAAGACCAGGAAGCCACGGTGCGTTCGGTGTTGGACTTCATCGGCGAAGCATACGAGGAACGTTGCCTGCAATTCCATGAGAACCAACGCTATGCCCGGACCGCCAGTTATGCGCAGGTGACGGAAAAGCTGTATGATCGGTCTCGCTTCCGTTACCGCCATTATCGCCGGCAACTGGAACCGGTCATCCCGATCCTGCAACCGGTGATCGAACGCCTCGGCTACACGGTCGACTGATCGATGGAGGAGATTCCACCGCCGGCCGCCGCGATCGGCGCGATGGTCCCGGTTCCGCTGACCGAATTGTTCACCATTGCCGCCGAATATGAACGGGGCGGAAGGTTGGAGCAGGCCGATCGGCTTTTGGAACGGATGCTGGAAACCTCCCCTCGTCAGGCGGACACGCTGCACCTAGCCGGGATCGTATCGTTCCGCCTTGGTCGTCACGAGAAGGCGCTGTTGCAGATGCAACAGGCGATAGAATACGGTGTGGATACGCCGCTGTATCTTCGCAATATATGCGAAGTCTACCGCAGTCTGGGTCGCCTGGATGAGGCGCTTGCGACAGCGAAGCAGGCGGTGGAACTGTCGCCGAGCGATCCGTTATGCTTACACAATATTTCGATCATTCATTATGAGCGGTTGGAGATAGAGGAAAGTATTGCGTGTGCTGAACGTGCTCTGATGATGAATCCGGGCCTGGCCGGGGCGCATTTCGAATTGGCCGAGGCTTTATTGCTGAAGGGTGATTGGGCGCGCGGCTGGGAGGAGTATGAGTGGCGCTTTCGGATAGCGGGCGCCGCGCCGTTGATGCCGCCGACGGACCGGCCGCAATGGGACGGAACTGCTTTCTCCGATGCAACGCTTCTGTTGATTGCCGATCAAGGGTTTGGCGACGTGATTCAGTTCGGCCGGTATATTCCGTGGGCGGCCGAGCGGTGCCCGGATATTGTGGTGGCGTGCCCGCCGGAGATGGAACCGGTGCTGCGGCAACTGCATCCCGGGCTGCGGATGTTCCAGAACTGGCAGCTTTGCCCGCCCTATCGGGCCTATGCGGCGCTGTCCGGCCTGCCGCGGTTGCATGCGACTCGGGTGGACAATGTCCCGGCTCCGGGGCCTTATTTGCGCGCGGATCCGGCGCGGACCGCGTCCTGGCGGGACCGTCTGGACAGTTTGTCACCACGTTCATATCGACGCGTCGGTATCGTCTGGGCGGGGCGGCCGACGCACAACAACGACCGGCGGCGTTCGACGACCTTGGCATCTTTTGCGCCGATCGCGGCGTTGCCTCGCGTGGCATTGGTGTCGCTGCAGAAGGGACCGTCGGTGGACCAGGCGGGGCGGTATTTCGGGCGCGCGCCGTTGATCAATGTCGGCGCCGAAATCCAGGACTACGACGATACCATGGCGCTTCTGGCGTGCCTGGACGTGGTCGTCACTGTTGATACATCTGTCGGACATCTGGCGGCGGCGATGGGCCGGCCGGCCTGGATCATGCTGGCCACGGCACCTGACTGGCGGTGGCTGCTGGCGCGTGAGGATTCACCTTGGTATTCCAGCGTGCGGCTGTTCCGCCAGACCCAGGCGCGACAGTGGGGCGATGTGATGCAGCGAGTCGCGGGCGCGTTGCGGGCGCGGTTCGCGGCTTCGGAGGGGCCTGTGGCCTGACCGCGCGTTGTGACCGGATTCGGGCGGGAGGCAATATTCAGACCATAAAACAGGCGGCGATTGGCGCATTTTCAGGCGATAATTGGGTGCGGGTTAATGGCCGGGATGTGGAACGAATACCCCCGGTTTCCGCATGGATTCGCAATGAAACCGGGGGGTTCCCGCGGTAATCCGCAATGAACCGCACCAGCGGCCGGGGTTAAAGTAAGGTCTCAAAACGACCTGAATCGCGGTGTAGTATCAGTCGGATGGAAGCCGATTTGGATGTCAGGTCTTAAGTTCGGCGAAGGCGGTGATATGCCGCCACGCGCGCCGTCTCGAAACAGAGAGGCGGGTGTTAACCGACCGCACATTATTTCTACAAACAACGCTTTATCAATGTTCTACTGCCTGTTCTTCAAATGAAAATTCCCCGAGGACACGAATTACCTTGCCATGCGGTGCCCCGCTATCCTAGAACATAACATGAATATCAGGGGGCGATCATGCTTCTTCATCCGCGCGGAAACTGGCCGCTCACGTCCGAATCGGGCCTGCGACGCGGTGTGGGAGGCTGTGATATAGCACCGCTACCGGCCGACGTGACGGGGCGTCGTTACCGCCGGCCACCCCGGCAATTTCGATTATGACCGAAGGAGGCATCCGCGTCCTCATGCCTGGGTCAAAACCCAGGCATCTCCGTCATCACGGGTCATCGAAAAACCAGGCTCTTGTAGGGCTACCTGTTTGGGAGACTGGCATCAGCCCCAGGCACAGGGGCATACGTCAGCGGCACCTGTGTTTGGGGTCACCAGGCCGATTGAAGCCACACGCATCCAACCGATAGCGCTACAAGACCCAGGGTTTATCGCTTCAGGCGGTTGCCGGGGTCTCCTCCGGTCTGGTTCGGCAATGGCGGATCGACCCGTCCGGACCAAAATCAGAAGCGCGGGCGAACCCATAGGCCTGATCCACCCGTCCTTTCCTCTTCCACCGGCCTGCCCCAACATAAACGCCATGATCCCATTCGCGGACCTGCTGGAACGTCTGGTCTTCACACCATCCCGCAACGCCAAGATCGCGCTGCTGCACCGCTATTTCGCGACCCAGCCCGACCCGGACCGAGGCATCGGTCTGGCCGCCATCACGGGCGCGCTGACCTTCAAGGCGGCCAAACCGGGGCTGATCCGGGACCTCGCCGCGGCCCGGACCGATCCGGTGCTGTTCGGCTGGTCCTACGATTACGTCGGCGATCTGGCGGAGACCGTCGCGCTCATGTGGCCCGCGACCCGCACGGATGCCGTCCCGCCCCGCCTGGCCGACGTCGTCCAGGCCCTGGAGACGGTGCCGAAAACCCTGCTGCCCGGGTTGGTCTCCGGGTGGTTGGACGCGTCCGACCCCTCGACGCGACTGGCATTGCTGAAATTGATCACCGGCGGGCTGCGGGTTGGCGTGTCGTCTCGCATTGCCAAGATCGCATTGGCGGAACTGGGCAAAGCCCATGGACAGGCCGTCACGGCGGACGACGTGGAGGAGATCTGGCACAGTCTTGCTCCACCGTATCTGGACCTGTTTGGCTGGCTCCAGGGCATCGCGCCACGCCCGGATCCGGCGGATGCGCCGGTGTTCCGACCACCGATGCTGGCGCACCCGCTGGAAGACGCCGACCTGACCGCCTTGCGACCCGAAGACTGGCGGGCGGAATGGAAATGGGACGGCATCCGTGTGCAACTGGTCGCGACCAGAGGAGGCAGGCGGCTCTATTCCCGTGGGGCGGAGGACATATCTGCCGCGTTCCCGGAAATTCTGGAAGCCATGGACTTCCACGCGGTGCTGGATGGGGAATTGCTGGTCATCCGCGACGGGGTGGTCGCGCCGTTTGCCGATTTGCAGCAGCGTTTGAACCGCAAATCGGTAACCCCCGCATTGTTGCGCCAGCACCCGGTCGGCGTGCGGCTGTACGACCTGCTGTTCGACGGTGCGGAAGACCTGCGGTCACAACCTTTCGACGTGCGGCGCGGTCGGCTGGAAGCCTGGCTCGCCCGCGGTCATCCGGCGAACATGGACCTGTCCGCGCTGATCGATTTCGGCTCCCTGGACGAACTTCGGGCCTTGCGAGACGGCGCCCGTGCCGCCGCCATCGAGGGGCTGATGCTCAAACGCGGCGACAGTGCCTATCTGGCGGGACGCGTGAAGGGCCATTGGTGGAAGTGGAAGCGCGACCCGCTGACCGTGGACGCGGTGCTGATGTATGCCCAACGCGGACACGGCAAGCGCAGTTCCTTCTATTCCGACTTCACCTTTGGCGTCTGGCGAGACCAGGACCTGGTTCCGGTCGGCAAAGCCTATTTTGGGTTCACCGACCAGGAGTTGGCCTTCCTCGATCGCTGGGTGCGCGACCACACGACCGCTCGGTTCGGCCCGGTGCGAGAGGTGGAGAAAGCCCTGGTGCTGGAAGTCGCCTTCGATGGCGTGCAGTTTTCCACGCGGCACAAGTCCGGGGTGGCACTGCGGTTCCCCCGCATCGCCCGGATCCGCACCGACAAACCGGCGGCGGAGGCAGATCGGCTGGAAGCCCTGCTGGCATTGATCGAAAAAGACCGCGCGGGAAACAAGGCGGTTTGAACCATGGCCGCATCGCTCCATAGTGTGGACATCGGAACCGGGGAGGACACCATGGCATTGGTTACCAACACCACGAAACGCCGCCTGCAAGCCGGCCAGATGGCGCTGGGCTTTGGCGTGCATCACTTGCGCACGGTCGCGGCGCCGGTTCTCGCGGGCGCCACCGGGCACGACTGGATCTTCATCGACACCGAACACGGCGCGTTTTCGGTCCAGGAAACCACGCAATTGTGCATCGCGGCGCTGCCGACCGGCGTCACCCCCATCGTGCGGGTCTGTGCCGGTGCGATCGACGAAGCGACCCGGGCGCTCGACAACGGGGCGCTTGGCATCGTGGTGCCGCATGTCGATACCGCGAAGCAGGCCCGCCGCATCGCCGAGGCATTCCGCTATCCGCCCGATGGCCATCGCAGTTGGGGCGGCCCTCCGGCCGTGTACGGCTACCGTCCGCCGTCCACCATGGAAGCGCAGGCGGCGATCAACGCCGAAATCCTGACCATCGTCATGCTGGAAAGCCCGGAGGCGATCGCGAACGCGGACGACATCGCCGCGGTCGATGGCGTGGACGTGCTGTTCATCGGCACCTCCGACCTGACGGCCGAGTTGGGGATTTCGGGGCAGATGGGTCACCCGAAGGTGATCGAGGCCTACCGGTCGGTCGGCGAGGCCTGCCTGAAGCATGGCAAGGTGCTGGGCATGGGCGGGGTCTATGACGAGGAAAACGCGTCCCGCTATGTCGGCATGGGCGCGCGGTTCATCCTGACCGGGTCCGACCACAGCTATCTGATGGCCGGGGCGGGCCAACGGGAGGGCTTCTTCAACAACCTCCCATCGGCGCCGATGGCCGCGGCGGCCGAATCGACCCGGAAGCCCGGCAAGAGAAAGAAGGCCGGCTGACAACCGGGCCATGGCAGCCCCGGCCGTCGCCGGTTCGGCCGCTGCCTGGGCCTGCCGCGGTGCCGGCCGCCTCGTGACCCATCGAACAGGGTGAATCCGACCGATGATCAAGAAAACCACGCTGCACCGACAATTGATCGAAGCCGAGGAAATCCTGATCCAGCCCGGTGTCTATGACGGATTTTCCGCCCGCCTGATCCAGCAGATGGGCTTCAAATCCGGCAGCATCTCCGGTGCCGGGCTGTCCGAAACCACCCTTGGATGGGCCGATGTCGGGATCCTCAGTTACGAGGCCAATGTCTCCCGGTCCCGCGCCATTGCCGCCTGCGTGGACATCCCGCTCAGTGCCGACGCCGATACCGGCTACGGCAATGCGATCAACGTGTTCTTCACGGTGCGCGGGTTCGAGGCCGCCGGCGTCGACGGGATCATGCTGGAGGATCAGGTCTCCCCCAAGCGCTGCGGACACATGGACGGCAAGGAGGTCATCTCGGCCGAGGAGGGGGTGGAGAAGATTCGCGCCGCCGTGGAAGCCCGTCGCGATCCGGACTTCATCATCAAGGCCCGCACCGACTCGACGGCGACGCACGGGGTGAAGGAAGCCATCCGCCGCCTGAACCTGTATGCCGAAGCCGGGGCCGATCTGTTGTTCGCCGACGCCTTGCTGACGCGGGACGATATCGCGCTGGTCGCGCGGGAGGTCAGCAAGCCCATGTCGGTGAACATGGGCTTCGGCATCCGGTCCCGCCCCACCACGCCGCTGCTTTGCGCGCGGGAGCTTCAGGACCTGGGCGTCGCGGTCGCGTCCTATCCCCGGCTGGTGACGGGGGCGGCGATCATGGGGATGCGCAACGCGCTGTCGGTCCTGAAGCAGTCGGTGGAGGAAGGGCGAGTCATAGAGCGTCCCGACCTCGCGGTGTCCTTTCAGGAAATCAACGATCTGATGGGTTTGGGCACCATCCGGGAGATGGAGCAGCGGTTCCTGACGCCGTCCCAACTGGATGCCAAATACGGCGGGAAGGCACCATCAGAGCACTGATACCAACTGGCCGGAACAACACAACTCTGTCATGGCGGCCGCGGGGCAACCATCCACGACTGCCGTTGTTGCAGCTTGGGAAATTCGTGGATGCCGGCCTGCGCCGGCAGGACGGGGAGGCACCGACCGGAGAGTCAATCTTTCCGCCGGCCGGTACGACGTGCCGATCAACGCGTCCGATTGTACTGGTAGTCTTCCCGTTCCCCGGTCCCAACCCGCAATCCATCCGGAAGCGGCGCCCGCGTGGCATTGACCTTCGCATGCACGTCCAGAGCAGCCTGGTCGGTCCACCGCTCCAACAATGTCAGCCGGTCTGGGTTCACCGCACTCTGAAAAATCTCGAACTGCTCGCAGCCGGGTTCTTTCATGACGTCGGCGCAGCGTGCTTTGTACACCTGAGCAAGCTCGGTCCCCTTCCCGGGGGCCGCGGTGATGGTGACGACGAGGCGGACTGACATGATGGTTCCTCCATGATGGGTATGACGTGGCGGCGCCCGGCGAACGAGCGTCTGGGATGGATCGCGGCGGCGACTGACGGGCGGGAAACGGGCCGGAATCGCTCCTATCGTTCGTATGAAGGCAAATCCCGCCCGATCCGACAGCCCAATCGGCGCAAGGATAAATCGCGCCGAGTTATTTTGACGACGGGCGTTACAAGGCCGCCACGCCGGCCCGGGCGCAGTCTTCATCCTCCTGAGCCGTGCCGCCGCCGACACCGCACGCACCGTCAATGCCGCCATTGCGCAGAACCGGCACCGCGCCTTGGCCCATGATCATATGGCCGCCCGATGCCGCCGCGATTCCCGCCGGAGTCGGATGATTCGCCCGCTCCGTCAATTCTCCGCTTGCTCGGCCGAACGCCGCCGAGGCGATGGCCTTGCCCTGGCTGCCGTAGGCGCCGGCCCAGATCGCGTTGTCCATGCGCTGGAACGCCAGCAACCGACCGCCGGCATCGCAGACCGCCACGCTGATCTTGATGTTGAGTGCCTTGGCCTTCGCAATCGCGCCTTGGGCGATACGATTGGCCTCATCCAATGTCAGAGCCATGGTTGTTTTCCTTGTTCCGGGACGTTGAGGGGCCGAACCTCGGCCGAACCCCGGCCGAACCATAGCGCATTTCCGCGGATGAGCAGGAGGGGGCCTATTCCTTCGCGTCCGGCAGTTCGATCCCCGCCAAAGCCTGCCAAACGCGGATGACGAACGCGTCGTCTTTCAATCCCTGGCCATTGGCCGCCGCCGCCAGAAACAACTGATGTGCCGCGGCCGCCATGGGCAGAGGGAAGGTCAGGGCGCGAGCCTGATCCAGTACGATCCCCAGGTCCTTCACGAAGATGTTGACCGCCGACAACGGGGTATCGTCGCCGGCCAGGATATGCGGCACCCGATTCTGCCACATCCAGGAACTGCCAGCCGATTCCGAAATCACGTCATAGAGTGTCTGGGGATCGGCCCCAGCGCGAATGCCGAGCGCCAGGGCTTCGGCGGCGGTTGCGATGTGCACACCCGCCAGCAACTGGTTCACCATCTTGACGGTGCTGCCGATGCCCACCTGATCGCCCAGCCGCCAGACCTTGCTGGATATCGCCTCCAGCACCGGTCCGGCCTTGGCGAACGCGGCATCCGATCCCGATGCCATCACCGTCATCGTCCCGGCATGCGCGCCCACCTTGCCGCCGGACACCGGGGAATCCAGCATCAGAAACCCCGCGTCCGAAATCCGCTGGTCCAGCGACCGCGCGGCCCCCGGCGCGATCGTCGCGCAACACAGAATCACCGCGCCCTTTGCCATGCCGCTTAGGCAGCCGGGACCGTCACCGTCGCCGAACAGCACCGCTTCGGTTTGGGCGGCATTCACGACGAACACGACAAGGGCTTCCAGGTCCGACGGCAATTCCGCCGGGCTTGCCGCGACCGAACCGCCCGCGGCAGCGAAATCCGCCCGGCTTTGTTCCCGTAATTCACACCCGGTGACCGCATGGCCCTTGCGCAGCAGGTTCAGTGCGGCGCCCATCCCCATGGTGCCGAGTCCGATCACGCCAACCTTCATCTTATCTTCTCCCTATCGGCCGCCACGAAACCGCTCGACCGCGGCAACCAGCGCACGCCGTATCCCGGGTTCCAAGGCCGAGTGCCCGGCGTCGGGCACAACGGTCAGGCGGGCGCCCCGCCAGGACGCCGCAAGCTCAAACGCCGTCCGAGGCGGACAAACCATGTCGTAGCGGCCTTGCACGATTTCCACTGGGATATGGCCGATGCGGCCCATGCCGCCGAGCAGCCCACCCTGTGGCAGGAAGAGGTTGTGCGCAAAGTAGAAGGCCTCGATCCGGGCCAGCCCCAGCGCGGTCCGATCCTGTGCGAAGGACGACACGGTTTCCGGACTGGGCAGCAGGGTGCTGCATGTGCCTTCGTAGATCGACCATGCTCGCGCCGCCGGCAGGTGGACCGCCGGGTCCGGATCGGTCAGCCGCTTCAGGTAAGCCGCCAGCAGATCGCCGCGTTCCTGTTCCGGCAGATACCCGCTGAACTGCGCGTGGGCGTCCGGGAACACCGCCGACATGCCATACAGGAACCACTCCACCTCCAGCGCTCGGCCCAGGAACACGCCGCGCAGGACGCAACCCGACACGCGATCAGGATGGGCCTGGGCGTAGGCCAATGCCAGGGTGGACCCCCAGGAGCCGCCGAACAGAAGCCAGCGGTCGATGCCCAGATGGCGGCGCAGGGTCTCTATATCGGCAACCAGATCCGGGGTGGTGTTGTTTTCCAGGCTTCCCAATGGGCGGGACCGACCGGCGCCGCGCTGGTCGAAGATGACGGTGCGCCAGAAGCTCGGGTCGAAGAAGCGTCGATGCACCGCGCCGGCGCCGGCACCTGGCCCCCCATGCAGGAACAAGGCCGGCTGACCGCGCGGATTGCCCACCTGTTCCCAATACATGACGTGGTCGGCGGACAACGGCAGGTAGCCGGTCTCGTAGGGTCCGATCTCTGGAAACAGGTCACCGCGGGGCATGGCGGACGATGCTATAGGAACCGACGGTTGGGTGGAACAGGGGGGATGGCCACCCGGCCAGAGCCAGTCATACCAACCGACCGAACCAGTGACCCATCACGACAACGGCCACTGTCATTGCGAGCGTAGCGAAGCAATCCAGGGCGACTCACAGGATCGATAGTGCCAGCCCCTGGATTGCTTCGCTACGCTCGCAATGACAATTTCCACCCATAGGTCAGTGGTTGCGGCGGTCGGTATAAGATGGGGCCATAACAAGGGGCGTGACCATGCAACGGCTGTGGATCGGACTGGGCGCGCTGCTGGGGTTTGGTGCGGTGGCCATGGCGGCCTTGGGCGCTCACGGGCTGGCGCATCTCGACCCATCGGCATTGCGCATGGTGCACAGCGCGGTGCAGATGCAGGGATGGCACGCGCTGGCTCTGCTCGCCTGTGGGCTTTGGGCCCCTCGCGGCGGCTTTCTGGCCGACGCGGCCGGGATGGCGTTCGCGCTTGGATCGGTGCTGTTCTGCGGTGCGGTCTATGCCCTGGCCGTCGGTCAGTTCGCTGTCGGCATGGCCGCGCCGATCGGCGGCACCGTCCTTATGATCGGATGGCTGCTGCTGGGTCTGTCGGCCCTGCGGGCGCGATGACGCACAGGCCGCGATGACCGGACGATGCCCATGACCGATGATTCTCCGCCATGTCGAGCCGCCTATCTGGCGGCGGACGGCTTCGAGGCGCCGCTGCTGGCCGAACTGACGCGTCTCGGCATCGGGGTATCGGCCTGGCATGGCCGGTTGGCATTGTCGCCCGACCCGCCAGCGCAAGTCGCCTGGGCATTGGACATTTGGACCGACCCGCGGTCGATTGCGGTGCCGTCGGTAAAGGCCGCGGCCAATGCGTTGCGCGCCATGCAGCGCAACTGGTCCGCCTACCCTGTTGCCTATTTCCGGCGCCTGGCGCTGATCCAGGACAATCTTCCCCCGGTGAAGGCGCCGCCGTTGGCATTTCCCGCCGCGGCGCCGACCGGTCATCTGGGGGCTTGGACCCTGCTCGCGCCGGACCTGATGCTGGCCAGTCCGACAAAATCCAGCCCCTTCGTGAATGGGGAGCCACGATTCGTCGAGGACCGGACCGGCCCTCCCAGCAGAGCCTATCTGAAACTGTGGGAGGCATGCGTGCGGATGGGGGCGTGGCCGCTGCCGGGGGAAACCTGCCTGGATCTGGGCGCTTCCCCTGGCGGTTGGACATGGGCCTTGGCGCGTTTGGGCGCGCGCGTCGAGGCGGTGGACAAGGCGCCACTGGATCCCGCGGTTGCCGCGATGCCACAGGTCACGGAACGGCGCGAAAGTGCGTTCGCCCTGGCGGCCGAACCGGTGGATTGGCTTTTCAGCGACGTGATTGCCTATCCCGATCGGATCCTCGATCTGGTGCGCCGGTGGACAGAGCCGGGGGGCGCTCGGCGGATCATCTGCTCGGTGAAATTTCAGGGGGAAGCGGATTACCCGTTGGCGGACGACTTTGGCGCAATTCCGGGGGCGCGGCTGTGTCACCTGTTCCACAACAAGCATGAGCTGACGCTGATCTGGCAGGATCCAACCCTTTATCCCGTCCGGACCAACGACCCGGACCGCGCGGCGGTCGTCTCATGAATTGGCCAACGCCAACCATTCCTCTTCGCTGATCGTCGTGACCCCCAACTCCGTCGCTCTGCGTGCTTTGGAGCCCGCGTCCGCGCCGACCACGACCAGGTCCGTTTTTTTGGAGACGCTGTCGATCACCTTGGCACCGAGTGCCTCGGCGCGGGCCTTGGCCTCTGGCCGCGTCATGGCTTCCAGGGTGCCCGTGAAGACGATCGTCTTACCGCTCAGGGCACTGTCGCTGACGTCCATCGGAACGACGGTTTCGACCGATACCACCTCGGTCAAGGCGCCGATCGTCGCCAAATTTCTGGGTTCGCCGAAGAAATCCACCAATTCCTCGGCAATCACGGGGCCAATGCTGGAGATATTGCCCAACTCGCTGCGTTCGTCGGATCCGATGATATTGGCCTTGGCCAGGTTGGTCGTGAGATTTTCCAGGCTCGTGTAGTGTCGCGCCAAAAGCTTGGCGTTTGCCTCCCCGATGTGGCGGATGCCGAGTGCGAAGATGAACCGATCGAGCGGCACGCTGCGTCGGTTCTCGATCGCCTGCAACAGATTGCGCACACGCTTCCGATCGGGCTGGGATTTCTTTCCCGCTTCCCCGCCCCATCCCTTGAGCTGGACGATGTCGGGTTCCCGATCCTTCAGACGGAACAGGTCCGCGGGGCCGGTCAGCCATCCTTTCTCGTAGAACTCGGTGATGATCTTCTCGCCAAGCCCATCAATGTCGAACGCCCCGCGGGAGACGAAATGGATCAGCCGTTCCACCCGCTGGGCCGGGCAGATCAGACCGCCGGTGCACCGGCGGACGACCTCTCCCGGAGGGCGGACGGCGTGGCTGCCGCAAGCGGGGCAGGTGTCGGGATAGGTGTAGGGTACGGACTCGGGCGGGCGATGTTCCAGGACGACCGAGACGATCTGAGGGATCACGTCGCCGGCACGTTGCAGGATCACCGTGTCGCCGACACGGACGTCCTTGCGGGTGATCTCGTCCTCGTTATGCAAGGTGGCACGCGCCACCAGGACGCCCCCGACATTGACCGGTTCCAGTTCCGCGACCGGGGTCAGCGCGCCCGTGCGGCCCACCTGGATGCGGATCTCGCGCAATACGGTGGTGGCCTGTTCGGCGGGAAATTTCCAGGCCGTCGCCCAGCGCGGGGATCGGCCGACAAACCCCAGGCGGCGTTGCAGGGTCAGATCGTCGATCTTGTACACCACGCCATCGATGTCATACGCCAACGCAGCCCGCTCGGCCGCGATCTTGCCCTGGAACGCGGCGGCCTCTGCCTCGGTCGCCAAGCGTTCGGACAGGGGATTGACCGCGAAGCCCCATTCCCGCAGGCGTTGCAGAAACTCCCAATGCGAGTCGGCCACCGGTTCGGTGGTTTCACCCTGCGAATACGCGAATAGCGACAGGCGACGGCCAGCGGTGATCCGGGTGTCCAACTGGCGGAGACTGCCGGCCGCGGCGTTGCGCGGATTGGCGAAGAGCCTTGGCCCGGAGCCAGGTCGTGGCTCCCTCAGGGCCTGGTAGGCCTCGACCTGGGCTTCATTCAGGGCCAGGAAATCCGCCTTGGTCATGAAGACCTCGCCGCGGATTTCGATCAGGGCCGGCGCCTTGCCGGTCATGCGCAAAGGCAGTTCCCGCATGGTACGGAGGTTGGCGGTGACATCTTCCCCTTCCGTGCCGTCGCCGCGGGTTGCGCCATGCACAAATCGGCCGTTTTCGTAGGTCAGGTTGATCGACAGGCCGTCGATCTTCGGCTCGCCGACCAGCGCAAGCGGTTCGGTCCAGCCGAGAAAACGCTTTGCCCGGGCGCAGAACTCGGCGAACTCCTCGGCATCGAAGGCGTTGTCGAGCGACAGCATCGGGACACGGTGGCGCAGTTTCGCGAAGCCGCTTTCCGGTGTGTCGCCGATGCGGTGCGTCGGGGAGTCGGGGCGGATCAGGGCAGGGAACCGCGCTTCGATCGCCGCGTTGCGTCGGCGCAGGGCGTCGTACTCGGCGTCGGTTATCTCCGGCGCGTCCTTTTGGTGATAGGCGCGATCGTGATGAGCGATCGTCCCGGCCAGGTCGCGGAGTTCGTCAGCGGCCTCCGCTTCGGTCAGGTCCTGAACGTCGCGCGGGTCTACCGTTTGGTGGTCGGTCATGGTCCATATCGCCGGGTCTTGTGCCTTCCCGAACATAGACCGACCCCCACCCGGGTGGGATAGCGCATTCACACATCTCCGGATGGGAGACGGGATTTCCCGGCGAACGCTCAGCCATGAGGGAGAGGGCGATTTCGGCGCGTCCGATCCGGCTCCCAGACCCCCCTCCGTCCACGGGCGACCCGCCAAATGTGGGAATGCGGGAGGCCCGGGTGGGAGGGGGTGGTTTGCAGTCCGACGACCGACCAGGCGTTACTCGGCGGCGACGGTTTCCGGCATCCCCAGGTCCTTAAGCCTTGGCGCGACCTCCTTGCCGAACAGGGCGATGTTCGCCTTGGCTTCCTGATGGGTCAGGTAGCCGCCCTGTCCGAAGAACAGCAGATGCCCGACGCCGCCCATGCGGGCGTTGAAGGCCTTCAACTGGTTGTAGACATCGTCCGGCGTGCCGGCGAACACGGTGTCGGTTTCCATGAACTGCTGCACGGTGGCGGTGCGGTGGTTGATCGGATTGCCTTTCTGGTCGCTGACAATCCGGTTGCCGCGTGGTCCGGATTTCAGGATCGCGACATTTGCGCCCAGGGAGTTATAGCCAGGCGGATTGCTGAACTCTTCGGCGACGACCGGGGATGTTCGTACGTAATCTGCAATGATATCGGCTCGGCGCAGCCCTTCTTCCCTGGTATTGCCGACGCCGATGATGGCGGCGAAGGCGAAGCGATCCGGTCCGGCTTCCCATCCCAGTTCGCGGGCGCGCTTGCGGTAGGCGTCGTACATCGGTTTCGCCAGACCACCCGACAGCAGAGTGCCGACGACATGGCCGCGTTCGGCTGCCAGGGTGCCCGTTTCCACGCTCATGCCGGTCATCCACACCGGTGGCGTGGGCTGCTGGATCGGCCTCGGCCAGATGTTGACGTTCCGATAATGGAAGAACTCCCCTTCCCAACTGAACGGTCCGGATGTGGTGGACATGGCCTTCAGGATCAGGTCATGCGCTTCCCAGTAGCGCCGCATCAGGCGCGCGGGGTTGGAGTTGGCGGGCGCGATTTCGTAGGGAGCGCCCTTGACCAGGCCCATTTCCAGCCGGCCGCCGCTGACGCAGTCGAGCCAGGCCATTTCCTCGGCCACGCGCACCGGGTCAGGGCGGTTGGCGATCGGGTTGCCCAGGGTCAGCAGCCGAGCCTTCTTGGTCTCGCGGGCGATGATCGAGAGCGCCATCGGCACTGAAACCGTCATGCAGGTGGCGGTGCTGTGATGCTCATTCACCATGATGTCGAGGCCGACCTCGTCGCATAGGGCGAATTCATCCAGATAGCGGTTCAAGAGTTTGCCGGCCTCGACCGGGTCGACATTCTCGCTGGGGAAATTCACCCGCAGGGAACCGCGGGCGAGGCCTTTTTCCCATGCCGGGTGGTAGGCCATCTCGGAGAAATACCAGGTGCGCATTGTCGTGGCTCCTGTCTGCCTAGAGTGTGTTGGCGAATGTGGTGACCCGATCGGCGAACGCCCGGGGCTGTTCCCAATGCGGATAGTGGCCGGCGGCGGCGATGGTTTCCATCGTGGCACCGGCGATTTCGGCCTGCCATCCCTGTCCATAGGCTTGCGAGACGATGCCGTCTTGGTCGCCCCAAAGCAGTTTGGTCGGAATGTCGATCCGATGCAGCCAGCGCCGGAGCCTGGGGTTGTGCATGTATGGCTTCCAGCCGAACAGCGCGAGCGCCTCGCGACCGCGCGCGATGCCGGCCAGCTCGGTATCCGGCAGGGCGGTGTAGTCGATCGCCCCAAGGGTGGGATCGGCCCAGGCCAGCTTCATGAACTCGGCGCGGGGCATGCCGTGCATGTCGGCAATGTCGCGATCCAGCACGCCGCCGATCTTGATGCCGAGCGGCGCGGAGAGGAGGAGGCCGGCGAAGGGGGAGGTGTCGCGGACGGCCATCTCGGCGGCGACCCAACCCCCGAAGCAGGACCCGACGAGCAGTGCGTTGTCGAGTTCGAGTTGCTTGGCGAGATCGAGATAGAGATAGGCGAGGTCGTCGACGGTGCCGACCCAGTCGGGCAGGGCGGAGCCGCCGAATCCGGGGTGGTGTGGCGCGATAACGCGGAACGATTCGGCCAGTGTGTCAAGCCAGGGGCGCTGGGGTTGCAGGCCCTCTCCCGCATGGAGGAACAGCAGTGGACGGCCTTGACCGCGTTCCTCGATTTCAAGCGAGACGCCCGCGACGGCGACATGACGGCTCATGGTCTGATGGCCGCGGGGCTTGGTGGGGTGCCCATGGGTTTCCTCCGGCATTTTGCTGGGTCGGAGTTTACGGGTTGTGTGGTTGGGGGCAATGGTCGGCGGGGGCTATGGCGCCGCCGGGCGGAACAGATCAGAAAACAGGCTAAATGTGCATTGTTTGTGCATTATATATCCATAATATAGGCTATGGTGAAGAATTCACCAAAAACAGTCGTAAATTCTCATTGTGCGACGCAGCAATTGGCGGTAATTTCTGAGCATGATCGTCGTGTCCGCCGATTTGATCGGCGATATGATGAATATTACGGCAGAAAGGAGCCACCATGCATCGACGCACCAGCCCGCTCTCGCGCGGCCTCTCCCGGCGAAATCTGCTCAAATCCACGGCCGCGGTCACCGGAGCCGCCATCGGTTCGGGGGCGGTCACCGGCTTCCCAACGATCTGGGCGCAGAATATCAAGGACGTGGTCCTGTTTCATGCCGGCCCACCCGTCACCGCGATCCCGGCGATCGCCGAACAGGCAAACAAGGATCTGGGCTTCAAGATCCAGATGCAGGCGACCGAGCAGGCCGATCTGCTGAACCGCTTCCTGTCGCAGTCATCCTCGATCGACTGTGCCGATGTCAGCATTACCTTCATGAAATACCTGGTCGGGCGCAACGTCCTGCAGGCGATCCCGCTCAACAAGGCGAAGGACTGGGACAAGACGATCCCGTTGTTCACCAAGAGCGAGTACCCGGACGGACGCAAGGCGTCGAAGCAGGGCACCGCGCCCTACAACGTGCTGTATGCCACCGACGCGAGCGGGCAGAAACTCCATGATGGCCCG
Organism: Asaia bogorensis; assembly: GCA_945861095.1. Taxonomy (GTDB): domain Bacteria; phylum Pseudomonadota; class Alphaproteobacteria; order Acetobacterales; family Acetobacteraceae; genus Rhodopila. Next base: position 32,914 of record CAMATI010000013.1, read on the forward strand.
ACCGAGTGGCTGACCGGCGTTCCCACCGTCACCAACGCCGACACCCTTGGTATCCGTCCGGACCTCGTGTCACGCAAGATCACCAGTTGGGCCGACCTGCTGTCCCCCGATTTCAAGGGCAAGACCGCGCTGCAGGATCAGCCGACGATCGGTGTGATCGACGTGGCGATGGCGCTGGAGGCGCGCGGCGACGTCAAATACGTCGACAAGGGCAACATGACGAAGGCCGAGATCGACCAGACGATCAAGGCCATGATGGAGATCAAGAAAAGCGGCCATTTCCGCTCTTTCTGGACCACGTTCGACCAGTCCGTGAACCTGATGGCCTTGGGCGAGGTGGTGATCCAGTCCATGTGGTCGCCGGCGGTGGCGGCGGTGCGATCCCGCGGGATCGCCTGCACCTATCAGCCGCTGAAAGAAGGCTTCCGAGGCTGGGGCTATACGCTGGCCGTCATGAAGCACCTGACCGGCCTGAAGCTGGATTGCTTCTACGAATACCTGAATTGGTACACCAGCGGCTTCGAAGGTGCGTTCATCGCGCGCCAGGGCTACTACACCGCGCAACCGGAGAATGCCCGCAAGTTCCTGACCGCCGATGAGTGGGACTACTGGTACGGTGGCAAGCCGGCCGCGTCCGACATCCTCAGCCCCTACGGCAAGCTGATGGAAAAGGCCGGCAACGTCCGCGACGGCGGCGCCTTCTGGGACCGCCTGGGCAATATCGCCGTGTGGAATGCGGTGATGGACGAAGACCGTCACCTGACCCGCAAGTGGAACGAGTTCATCACATCCTGAACAGGAACCGGAACCATGCAGCTCGGTGTCTTCATTCCCATCGGCAACAATGGCTGGCTGATTTCCACCACGTCGCCGCAATACAAGCCCAGCTTCGACCTCAACAAGACCATCGTGCAGAAGGCGGAGGCGTTCGGCTTCGACTTCGCCCTGTCGATGATCAAATTCCATGGCTTTGGCGGTCCGTCGCAGTTCTGGGACTACAACCTGGAATCCTTCACCATGATGTCGGGTCTGGCCGCGGTGACCAGCCGCATCCAGTTGTTCGCTACCTGCGCCGTACTGACCATGCCGCCGCCGGTCGCGGCGCGCATGGCGGTCACGATCGACAGCATCTCGCACGGCCGCTTCGGGGTGAACCTGATCACCGGCTGGCAGCGGCGTGAATACACGCAGATGGGCATCTGGCCTGGTTCCGACCACTACAAGCGCCGCTACGACTACTGCACCGAATACGTGAACATCATGCAGGAGCTGTGGAGCACCGGCCGTTCGGACTCCAAGGGCGACTTCTTCCAGATGGACGACTGCCGCTGCCTGCCGATGCCGACCGCGAAAATCCCCATCATCTGCGCCGCCCAAAGCGATGCGGGCACGAAATTCGCCGCCGAACACGCCGACTATAACTTCTGCGCGAGCTTCGGCTACAACGCCCCGACGGCCGTCGGCCCTTCCGTCGCGCGCCTTGTGGCCGCGAACAAGGCGGCCGGGCGCGATTGCGGCGCGCTGGTCCTGACCATGATCATCGCCGATGAAACCGACGCCGCCGCCAACGCGAAGTGGGACCACTACAAAGCCGGCACCGACCTGGAAGCGCTGGCCTATCGCGACGCGCAGGCCGAAGACGATCCCACGACCGACATCTATGCCCAGCCACATCGCCGCAAAATCCTCGGCACCAACAAGCTGCCCACCAACCAGGGTGTGCTCGTCGGCTCCTATGCCTCGGTCGCGCGGATGCTGGATGAGTTGGCGGAAGTGCCGGGCGTGCGCGGTGTGATGATGACGTTCGACGACTTCGTTATCGGCATGGAGCAGTTCGGCACGCGGATCATGCCGCTGATGCGGTCCCGGGAGCAGTCGAGCCTGGCGGCATGAGCTCCGCGCAGGAAGCACTGGGATCGGTGCGGCAGGGCGGGCCGGCGAGAGCCTGGCCCCGCTTGCGCCTGGCGCCCTGGATGGTGTCCTGGCTGCAGGTCAGTCCGCTGGCGCTGATCCTGTTCGTGCTGTTCGCGTTGCCGACCATCCTGTTCCTGGTGGTCAGCTTCTTCGACTACGACCGGACCGGCATCTATCCCGCGTTCATGCTGGACAACTACGCGGACCTGGTGAACTCCCCGGCGACGATCCGGGTCTATCTGAGCTCTATGAAATTCGCCGTGATCGTCTGGGCGATCACGTTGTTCGTGGGGTTCAACGTCGCTTACTTCCTGGTGTTCCATATTCGCAGCAACACCGTCCGGATGGTGCTCTTCCTGTTGTGCGCGATCCCGTTCTGGACGTCGGGGATCATCCGCACCATCGCCTGGATCCCGTTCCTGGGGCTGAACGGGGCGTTCAACCAGGCGCTGATGGGGGCCGGTATCACCGAAGCGCCGTTGCAGTTCCTGCTGTTCTCGGATTTCTGGGTGATCATCGCCTATGTGCATCTGTTCACCCTGCTGATGATCGGTCCCATCGCCAATTCGCTGGCCAAGATCGACCCGGCGTTGATCGAGGCGGCCCGCGATGCCGGTGGCAGCCGCTGGCAGGTTATGGTCAACGTGATAATCCCCCTGTCGAAGACCGGCATCGTGCTGGGTTCGGTGCTGGTGTTCACCCAGGTCATGGGCGATTACTTCGTGGTGAAGGCCATGAGCGGCGGACAAAGCGCCTCGATCGTTTCGGCCTTGTCGACCGAGATCCAGGCGATGCAATACCCGCCCGCCGCGGCCAATGCGATGGTCCTGGTGTTGTTCACCGCGATCATGGTGGCCGGAATGATGCGGATCGTCGATGTCCGCAAGGAACTGGTGAAGTAGCATGATGGTAGGACCGTCCCGCACCGTCGGGGGCACCGATCGACGCCCCTGGACGTTCTATGCCTTGGGAGCGCTGTTCTTCGGGTACATGGTGTTCCTGTATGGGCCCATGGTGGTGATCTATGTGCTGTCGTTCCAGGGTGAGAACGGTGGCGTCACCTTCCCGATGACCGGATTCTCCCTGGTCTGGTTCGCCGATATCGTGAAACCGGGCCAGATGGCCAACGTGCCTGACAGCTTTGGCAGGTCCATGGCGCTGGCGGCCATCATCAGCGTGATCACAACCGTGGTGGCGGTCGCGGCGGGCCTTGCCTTCCGCCGGCCGTTTCCCGGATCCGGCGCGGTGTTCTACCTGGCCGTCGCCAGTCTCGTCATGCCCAGCCTCCTCGTCGGCTTCGGCATCGGGCTCGGCTTTCGCCTGTTTGGCTGGAATGCCAGCCTGTTTACGTCCGGGCTGGGCGCGCAGCTTACCTGGACCCTGCCGTTTGGCGTATTGGCGATGTTCGCGGTGGTGAACCGCTTCAACCGGTCGTGGGAGGAAGCGGCGACCGACCTCGGCGCCAGCCCCTGGCAGCGGCTGCGTCATGTGACCCTGCCCATTCTGATGCCCGGGATCATCGGGGTGGCGATGGGGGCCTTCACCCTTTCGTATGACGAGTATGCCCGCACCACCCTGACCATCGGACCGAAAAACACCCTGCCGTTGGAAATCTATGCGCTGATATCGTCAGCCACATCGCCGATGCTGTTCGCCATCGGCACGGTGACGACCGGGCTGTCATTCCTGATTATCGGCACCACGGTGGCGTTGATACTGCGTATGCAGCGCCGCCGAGCGGCTGCGTCTTTGAAGGTTGGTTGAAATAATGGATACGAGATTCGACGTCGAACTGATCGAAGCCACCAAGCGCTATGGCACCACCACCGCCGTGGACTCGATCTCCCTGCGGATTCCCCGCGGCAGCTATTGCTGCCTGCTGGGACCCAGCGGCTGCGGCAAGACCACGACCTTGCGCATGATCGCCGGGCATGAAGCGATCACCGAGGGCGACGTGCTGATCCAGGGCAACAACGTCTCCGACCTGACGCCGATCGAGCGTGGCACGGCGATGATGTTCCAGAGCTACGCGCTGTTCCCGCATCTGAACTGCCTGGACAATGTCGCGTTCAGCCTGAAGATGCGCGGCGTGAAAAAGCCCGAGCGGCACGCGAAGGCACGGGAATACTTGGCCCTGGTGCATATGCAGGATTACGCGATGCGCCTGCCGTCACAGTTGTCCGGCGGGCAGCAGCAGCGCGTGGCTTTGGCCCGGTCGCTGATCACGCGGCCCAAGGTGCTGCTGCTGGATGAGCCGCTGTCGGCGCTGGACCCGTTCCTGCGCATCAAGGTGCGGGAGGAATTGAAGCGCCTGCAACGAGAACTCGGCATCACCTTCATCCATGTGACGCACAGCCAGGATGAGGCGATGGCGATGGCCGACCTGATGGTGGTGATGGAGGACGGTCACATCCGCCAGTCCGGCCCGCCGCGGGAAGTGTTCGAGCGTCCGGTCAGCCCGTTCATCGCGCGCTTCATCGGCGGCCACAACGTGCTGCCGGGCGTGAACGGCAAGGTCGCCGTCCGCGCGGACCGGTGCCGGTTGGGCGTCGCGGGCGATGGGCCGTTCGTCAGCGGCCGGGTTACCGCGGTGGAATACCAGGGCACGATGGTGCGCGTCGCGATGGCGACCGACCCCGGTGACGAAGCGTCCGCTCTCGTCCCCGACGGCGATTTCTATGCCCATCCGGTGGAGCCGGGCGACCCTGCCATCCTGACCTGGTCGGAACGGGATGTGCACATGCTGGCAGAGGCGTAAGACCGGCCTCACGCGTGACAAGACCAGTCGCCGGGGTTGGCGAGGCAGGGCTGTTCAACGCTCTCAACTGACGCACCACTTCAGAAGGGGATCAAGGCCCTGCAGAGCCGCGGCGTATCTGTCTTGACTGAAGGTACTAGTCTTGTTTCGACGTAGGATATTGTAGGCAAAGCTGCGCAGCCTAGCGAACAC
>CAMATI010000014.1 GCA_945861095.1 Asaia bogorensis
CATTCATCGATAGACGGCGGCATCAGGAAGCCGGTTAGGCGATCGGTGGGGCGGAAGTTGCTCATTGGCGGCATCCGGGGAGGGAGCGAATCGACGTTACGATTCTAACATGAGCCTCCGGTGGGCGTAAGTCCGACAGGCTGCTAGTGTCGCCGGAAAAGGCGAGATCGTCGGCATAGCGCGTGTAGTTGGCCTCCATTGCGCGCGCCAATCCGTGCAGCCGGCGATCCAATGTCCAGGCAAGCAGATTGGCCAACGCCGGAGACGTCGGCGCGCCCTGCGGCAAATGCGGCACCCGATACATCATTTGCACCTGCCAATCCGCCTGCTCGGCGTTCGGCGGCCGCCGAAATACACAACTCGGCGTTATCGTGGTGCACAATCCGGCCAGCCGCCGAGCGACGGCCCATGGGTAGCCGAGGCAGCGGAACAGGCCGTGGACGCGGGCCAGTCCGATCGACGGGAAAAACTGCGACAGATCAAATGTGGCGACGACCGCCTCACCAGCGTGGACCTGTGCTCCGGTCAGGCAGGAGCGCCCGGCAACGAAACCGTTCACGCAACGGTGGGGCGGAACGACCGACAGGATCTCGCGCAGGATTCGCCGCTGAATGGCTTTCAAACGGGATTTCGGGGCCTCAATCAGGCGGGTTTTGCCGCCTTGCTTGCGAACGAAGCGGTATCGATAGTGTTGTAGCCTGCCGTCCTCTGCCCGACCGTGGCCGCGGCGTTCGTCGGCCAGCCAATCGAGTTGCGTCATCGGCAGGCCGAGCCATTCGGCCAGGTCCCCTGGCGTGGCCAGCCGCGGCGTCGGCAGGCCGGCAAACGACGCGATTGGCGCAAAGCTCGGCGGATCGAGGACGATGGCGACCGGTCGATCCCGCGCGGGTCTGAACAGCCCCGATCCCATCAGATAGGCCGTCAGCGCGGGTGGCGCCGGCGGGTAGGTCCCTTCGCCCAATGTGACAAGACGAACCACCAGCGCCGCCCGCGTTCTTGCGGGGACACCCACGAGTTGGGCTTCGATCCCGTTAGCGATGGCATCTCTCGTCCATGGCCCGGCCAACAATCGCGCGGCGAGATTGTTCGCTGCCCAATCTTTCGTCGCCCAATCTACTGTGTCCATCCCGGTCCGGTCCGATACTTGGGAGGGCATGACGATCTTTCCAACCTGACCTGTCCGGCATGGTGATGCGTAGGCGCGGCCTACTGTGCACCATGCACTGTTCTGCCTTGGAAAAACGCGCGTCCCCGGGGTAACCCCGAAGATCCCTGACTTGCACCAGGGATTGCTTGGAAAGACCGCCAGCCTGAAAAACTCTAACGGGCGTGACTCTACGCGTAAAGCCCGCCGATTATGGGTGCCGATTGTGCCGAGGGAGGGCCGGCGCATCGGTCGATCGTTACGTCCGTTGATCTTACCGTCCGGGATCGACCTTCAGACCGCGTCGGACCAGGGCCGACCAGATCTCCTCCGCCGTGTCGGCGAAGTCGAAGGAGTCCAGGTCGGCTTCCTCGATCATCCCCTCCGCCACCAGCACGTCGAATGCGATCACGCTGCGCCAATAGGCGGTATTGAACAACACGATCGGGATTGGCGGCATCTTGCGGGTCTGCGCCAGTGTCAGGATCTCGAACAACTCGTCCATCGTCCCGAAGCCGCCAGGAAACACCACCAGAGCGCTGGCCCGCATCGCCATGTGCATCTTGCGCATGGCGAAATAATGAAACCGAAAGGTCAACTCCGGCGTGGTGTAGGCATTCGGTTCCTGCTCATGCGGCAGGCGGATGTTGAACCCGATGCTGGGCGCGCCGCAGTCGAAGGCGCCGCGATTGGCCGCCTCCATGATGCCCGATCCGCCGCCAGTCGCGATGACGTTGTCGCGCCACCGGTCACGCGGCGCAAAGGCCCCGCCGCGTTCGGACGCAATACGGCCGAATTCCCGCGCGGCTTCATAATAGGGTACCTGGGCTGCCCGCTTGTTCAGTCTTTCGCGGGCCGCATCCGTTGCGGCCGAGGCCAAGGACGCCGCCAACTGCTCGGGTGACGGTGTGCGCGCGCTGCCAAACACGATGACCGTCGAGCGAATGCCCCAATCGCGCAGACCCAGATCGGCTTTCGCGAATTCAAGCGCGAAGCGGATATCCCGCATTTCCTCCCGCAGCAGGAAATCCGTGTCCTCGACCGGCAGACGGTAGCTGCGGGCACTCATCTGTTGGCTGTTGTCCGTCATGATATCTTGCCGGACCAGGTTACGCCGCTGTCCGCCGCGAAGATGCCGGGCGGTACCCCCTTGGTCGACAGACCCAACGACACCGCGGGTGCCGCTGGGCAACGATCCGCCGACCGGTCGCGCACCGACGGCGGGAAACCATTGCGTGTCCCATCGTTCAGGAAATCATGTCCGACCATCCGACCACTAGAATCCCATTTGGGCGGTTCGACAATGGGCGCGACCGAACGCCCCCGACGCCCGGCGGCCTACCAGACACATCGGACCATCAGTGCCAGACCTGATCCAATGACCCGCCCCTGCCATTGCAGCGCGGATTGCCCAGCCAAGCCCGACAATGACGGCGGCGCCGAGGGAGGGCGATAAAAATGTTCATATAAGAGGCATAAAGGGCTTCACAGGCCCCTAGAATAATGCTGCAATGCACAAAATACGAAACGATCCCGCTCGTAAGCACATAATTTGTGCATTTTTGGCCAGGAGCATCGAACCGCCGTGACAACACCGCCCAGGATTGCCATCATCGGAACCGGTGGAACCATCTCCGGCGTCGGCCGGGACCGGCTCGATTTCTACGAATACGGCACGTCCGGCCGCTTCATGCATGTCGAAGAACTCATCGCCAGCGTGCCAGAACTGCCGAGCGTCGCGGACGTGCTGCCCATCCGATACAAGAATGTCGGCAGCGGCGACATCGGGCCGACCGACTGGCTGGCGCTGTTGCGCATCATCCACACGACCGCGGCAGCCGATCCGTCCGTCGATGGCTTCGTCGTGACGCACGGCACCGCGACCCTGGAAGAAACCGCCTATTTCCTGAACCTCGCCGTTAAAACCCCCAAACCCGTCATCGTCGTCGGCGCCATGCGCCCCTCCTCCGCGCTCGGCACCGACAGCGGCGTCAACCTGCTGAACGCGGCCCGCGTCGCGGGATCGACGGGCGCCGTGGGCAAGGGCGTGCTGGTGGTTCTGAACGATGAGATCAACGCCGCCCGCGATGTCGCCAAGACATCGAATTATCGCGTGCAAACCTTCGTCTCTCGCGATTTCGGCATCCTGGGTTATGCCGATCCCGATGCGGTGACCTTCTACCGGGCGCCGCTTCGCCGGTCCGCGCCGGATACGGAATTCGATGTGGCCGACCTGACCGAACTGCCGCGCGTGGACATCGTTCCGGCCTATGCCGGGGCGGACGCCGCCCTGGTGGAAGCCGCCGTTGCCGCGGGCGCCAAAGGCATCGTCTCGGCCGGCTTCCCGTCCGGGTCCCCGTCCCCGGCGCAGAAGGAGGCATTGAAGAAAGCGGCCAAGGCGGGCGTCATCGTCGTGCAGTCCTCCCGGTCCGGCAGCGGGCGGGTCATCGACAACCAGGTGGCGCTGCGCGATGCGGGCTTCATCGCGGCCGACAGCCTGACGCCGCAAAAATCCCGCATCCTGCTGATGATGGCCCTGACCAGAACATCCGATCCCGGAGAAATCCGGCGCATCTTCACCGAATATTGACCCAGCACCGAGGGAAACCGGACATGACCCATGCAGGAGCCGTCACAGTGGCCGATACCCCATCGCCCGTCTCCCTGGCAGCCGAACCGACCACCCTCACGGCTCGCCGAGCCGCCGCGACATTCGCGGCAGAGGTCGCGGAGATGCCGGTGCACGGCGATGTCAGCCCCGAGTTGCTGATCCAGTTCGTTTCCCTGCTGCACCGCTACCGGGTCCTGGTCATTCCGGAAGTGGATGTCGGCCCGGCGGAGCTGGTGGCTTTCAGCCGCCGCTTCGGCGATCTGGAAATCCATAGCCGCTTCGACAACACCCTGCCGGCACACCGGGAAATATTCTGCGTCGGAAACGTCGAACAGGACGGCATGAAGGCGTCCTTTTCGCGCGGGGTCGAACAGTGGCACGCCGACAGCTCCTACCGCGAAACGCCGAGCGATGCGTCGCTGTTCCACGGGAAGATCGTGCCGCCGGAAGGGGGCGAGACCCTGTTCGCGGATGCAACGGCGGCGTGGCGTACGCTCGACCCGGATTTGCAACAACGGATCGATGGGCTTTATGCCGTCCATTCCCTGGAAACCTTGCGCCAATGGGGAACGCGGCAGAACCCGGACCGGACGACGCAACCCCCGTCTCAGGTTCAGGCGTTTCCGCCGATGCGTCAGCCGCTGGTGCGGGTGCATCCGGTCACCGGCGCCAGGTCCCTGTATGTCTGCCCCGCCGTCATCAGCCATATCGAGGGGATGCCACAGGACGAAAGCGATGCGCTGATCGAGACCTTGATCCAACACGCGACCCAGCCTCGGTTTGTCTACACCCACCGCTGGCGGCGCGGCGACCTGGTGATGTGGGACAACCGCGCGGTGCTGCATACCGCCAGCCTGTTCGACCACACGCGCTACCAGCGCCTGATGTATCGCACCACGGTCGCGGGTCACGCCGCGAGGCTGTCGGCCTGATCCATGCGTGACCCTGCCATCGCGGCAACGATTTGACATGACCATCGGGTGTTGCCGCGTCGGACCCCGTCGCGCCGCGCCAGGAGCAGGGACGGACCGACGATGGACCGCGCGGTTGGTCGGCCGATGAACGCGTTCTCCCTGCTTCGAACCGCGCGACGCGAAACCCCGGGCGTGCTGCTGACCTACGTGATCGCGGCGGGCGCCGGCTATGCGGCGATGCACCTGCATGTGCCCCTGCCCTGGATGATGGGCGCGCTGCTGGCGACGGCCGCCCAGGCCCTGTGCGGCCGACGGCCACCGGTGCTGCCGGTCGGGCGGCGCGTGGGGCAGATGATGATCGGCATCGGCGTTGGCCTGACCTTTTCCCGCGATGCCGCGCTGGCCGTGCTGGGCAATCTGCCCGCCATGACGGCGGCGGCCCTGTTGACGATGGCGGCCGGGGTCGCGATCGCGCAATTGCTGGCGCGCATGACCGGGGTCGATCGGCTTACGGCCGTGATGGCCAGCGTGCCGGGCGGGCCGGCCGACATGGCGAACCTGGCCGAACGCTACGGCGGCGACCCGCTGACCGTGGCGCTCGCTCAGACATTCCGCATCGCGCTGATCGTTACCTGCATTCCGCCGGTGATGATCCTGGCTGGGATCGCCGGCCACGACGACCTTACCGCCGCCGCCCCCATCCCCTTCTCCCCGCTCGGCCTTGCCATCCTGACCGCGGCCGCTTCCGTCGCGATCGTCTTGCTGAACCGTCTGGGTCTGGCGAATGCCTGGTTTCTCGCGCCCTTGCTGCTGATTGGCGGACTGACTGCCAGCGGGGTCCGCCTGTCCGGCATGCCGTTCGAGCTGGTTGCCATCGCCCAGGTGCTGCTGGGCGTCAGCCTGGGCACCACATTCGACCGGCGATTCCTGATGCGTTCGCCGCGCCTGCTGGTGGCGACGGTGGTGTGCTCGGTCTTGCTGCTGGCGGGCTGCGGCGGGATCGCGGTGCTGTTGTCGATGCTGACCGGCCTGCCGCTGGCGTCCCTGGCCGTGGCGTTGGCGCCCGGTGGGCTGCCGGAAATGGTACTGACCGCGAAGGTCCTGCATCTTGGCGTGCCGATGGTCACCGCCTTCCATGTGGAACGCGTCGTGCTGACGTTGCTGCTGGCACCGTACATCGTCGCCGCCGTCGCCTGGCTGACCCGGCGCCGCCAGGTGGAAGCCGTGTCCGGTTCGGCGGATTGATGGCCGCCCCGGGTCAACCCCGTCCTCGACCGCCTCCCGCCGGCACGCAGGTCGCGGGTGATCGATTCGGGAACGACTATCAGGAGAAACCGCAATGAATGGTGTCACGTTTCCGCCTTCCATCATCGAACGGGTCGTTGCCCGCTGCGGCACGGAGCATGTGTTCGCCGACCTGGACCCGAAACGCACCGCCCTGGTGGTGGTCGATCTGCAAAACGCGTTCATGGACGATGAGGTCGGTCACGCGGTCTGCCCGGCGGCGCGCGATATCGTCCCCAACGTGAATCGGCTGGCGGCGGCTGCGCGCGCGTCCGGCGGCGCGGTCGTCTGGATCAAGAACACATTCGACGAAACCTGCCTGACGGAATGGTCCGTGATGCAGGACATGTCGACCCCGCAAGGACGGGCGAAACGCGCCGCGGCCATGAGCGAGAACACCAAGGGTCACGAACTCTGGCCGACCCTGGACGTGCGGCCGGAAGACCAGATCGTGAAGAAATACCGCTTCAGCGCGTTCCTGCCCGGTGCATCGGAATTGCCCGATCTTCTGCGCGCGCAAGGCATCGATACGGTCCTGATCACCGGCACCGTCACCAATGTCTGCTGCGAATCGTCGGCACGCGACGCGATGATGTCGAATTTTCGCGTGGTGATGGTCAGCGACGGCAATGCGGCGATGACGCAGGCTGAACATGAGGCCTCGTTGACCGCGTTCTACCTGACCTTTGGCGACGTGATGGACACCGACATGCTGGTCGGCTGCCTGTCCGGCGCCACGCGGCTGGCCGCCTGACGCCAACCGAAGCGCTGACCGGTAGCGTCCCAAGCCGCGTCGTTGTCGGACTTGAACCGGCAACGATGCGGAGGCGGTGCACCGTCATGCGGACCTTGATCCGTCCATCCCGCCGTTGAAGCGCAGGTTGCCGGGTCAGGCGCGGCAATGACGGTGTGGGGACGGCGGTCGGCCGATGGTTTGGTCGGCGGGTTACCGTAATAACAACCGCCCCAACCACGGACCCATGGGTGGCCGCTGTCATTGCGAGCTCGGCGAAGCAATCCATGGGTCTGGCACGATCGATCCTGGGGGTTACCCTGGATTGCCTCGCTGCGCTCGCAATGACATTGGATGCTGTCGCCATGGATCACTGGTTCGGTCAGCTACTATAAGCCCCAGGCCAGCGCTCCGTGGCATTCCTGTCGCCCGCATGCGCCCTTCGGCTCATGCGGGCTTGGGTCGTTGCGCCGCTACTTCGCCGGTGTCAGGCGAAAGGCGCTGAGTGGTTCTTCAGCATAGGACCGGTAGCCACGGACCAGAACGGCAGATCGATCCAGGTCGATAACAAGCGCCTGTAGCTTCGGGAGATCTTCGGCTGTGGGGTGCAGGCCGGCAGCCTTAACACGCGCCTCGAACGGAATGTCGGTCATCGATGTTGCCTTTTGACGAAGGGATGTTGCATCAGCACGCGAAAGCGGGGCGGCGAGCGCGGGTGCCCATCGCCTTTTCCAGCGCGTCCCCGACCTTCAGGACCAGCGCATCCTCGAACGGCCGCCCGCCGATCTGGAGCGACAGCGGCAGTCCGCTGGCGCTGAAGCCGTTGCAGATCGACAATCCGGGGTTGCCGGTGACGTTGAAGGCGCGGTTGAAGAACGGTTGGAAGCCGGAAGCCATGGAGTCCTCACCGATCTCCCGCGCCGGGCAGCGCGCGGTCGGGAACACCAGCACGTCCACCGTCTTCAGGACATCCGCGACCTGCGCGACCAGAACGGCCCGTTGCCGTTGCGCATTGACGTAGTCGGCGGCGGATATGAACGCGCCGGCCATCAGCCGCTGGCGGCCATACGCTCCGTAGCGTTCCGGCGATTCGCGCAGCCAGGCCTGGTGGAAGGCAAACGCCTCGCTGCGCGAGATCAGGCTGCCGACATCGCCATACACCGCGAATGGCGACAGGGTCACGTCGCCGACGGACGCGCCCATGTCACGCAGCACCATCAGCGCGTTCTCCAGCGCCTGGATGGTTTCGGCATCGGTGCTCAGGTCGGTCTCGAAGAAATGCCGGACGACGCCGACCCGCAGCCCCTTCAGGCCCGTGCCCAGGCCGGCGGTGAAGTCCGTCGCGGGCACGGCGGCGTTGGCCGCATCCAGCGGATCGTGATGGGCAAGCGCCTGCATCATCAGGGCGCAGTCCTCGCTGGTCCAGCACATCGGCCCGGCATGATCGAGCGAGAACGAAAGCGGCAGTATCCCCCGCCGGCTGAGATAGCCATAGGTCGGCTTCAGGCCGGCGATGCCGCACCAGGCGGCGGGCCCGCGGATGGATCCGCCGGTATCGGTGCCCATCGCCCCCGTGCACAGCCCGGCCGCGACCGCCGCGCCGGAGCCAGACGACGACCCCGACGGATCGCGCGACAGGTCCCATGGATTGCGCGCCGGCGGCCAGGGCAGATCGAACGACGTGCCGCCGATCGCGAATTCCCACGTGGACAGCTTGCCGGTGAAGATGGCGCCCGCATCGCGCAGGCATTTCACCGTGAACGCGTCCTCGGCGGGCACATGGTCCTTGAACAGGTCGGAGTGCCCGGTCGTCGTGATGCCGGCCGTGTTGTAGATGTCCTTCAACCCGATCGGAATGCCGTGCAGCGGCCCTTTCCAGCCACCGGCCATGATATCCGCCTCGGCCTGTTTCGCCGCGGCGAGCGCCTGATCTTCCAGCACCAGGATATGGCTGTTGAGTTCGCCATCGAGCGCCTTCACCCGGGCCAGGTAGGCCTGGGTCAGTTCAACCGGCGACAGGGTCTTGGCGCGGATTTTCGCGGATGCTTCCGCGATCGTCAGGAAATGGAGGTCTGTCATGTCAATTCTCCAACTGATACCGACCGGCCGAGACCGTCATTGCCGGTCTTTATCCGGCAGCCCGCGCTTCAACGGCAGGGGGTGGGTTGCCGGGTCAAGCCGGGCAATGACGGTCTCGCCCGTTCGGTATAAGGTGCGCGATGCCGGTATCCCGGCAAGCTCCGCACCAAGGTTAACGACGGGGCACGCGTTGCCGGTCATGCCGAGATGACCGGCTGTCTGCGAATTACTCCAGGCTTACTTGCGTGAAATCCTGCATCCAACTCTGCACCGGACGATAGCCGCGCACCTTGGGCGAGAACGCGCGCGGATTGAGATCGTGCACGATCCAAAGCCACGGGCTTTCCTCCACCAGGATTTCGTGCGCCTGGGCCAGCAGAATATCCACCTCGGCGGGATCGAACGTGTTGGCGACCTTGTCGAGGATCCGGTCGTAGTTTTCATTTTTCCAATGTCCCCAGTTGGAGGACACCGGGGTCGCCGCCGCGCTGTGGAACCAGCGGAACCAGACCGACGGGTCGGTCCAGGTCAGGCTGATATTCATGGCATGGCGGCCGCGGTTGATCGTGCTGTCGGGCAACTGCCGGAAACCAAGCAGCATCTGGCCCCACTCGACGACATCGAAATCGACCTTGAAAAACGCCTGCTCCAGATTGCGCTGGATCAGTTCGTTCATCGGGATCGGCATCATCTGTCCCGACCCGGACGTAGAGATCATCACCTTGATCCGCGCCGGGTTGGTGGGGCCGTAGCCGGCCTCCTTCATCAGGGCGCGGGCTTTCTCCAGGTCGTAGCCATAGACGAAGGGAGGCTTGCCATAGTTCACATCGCCCGGCGCGACGAAGCCGCTGGCCGGCAGAGCGGTGTCGTTCAGCAACTGCACCAACCCCGCGCGATCCACCGCCCAGTTGGCCGCATGACGCACCCGCTTGTCGCGGAACGGGCTGTCGCCCTGCATGCTGAGCACCCAGGGCCAGATATGCGGATAGATTTTCGTGGTGATCTGGAACTTCGCCTGGCGCAGAGAGGCAATCCCGTCCGGCGGCGGCACTTCGATCCAATCCACCTGCCCCGAACGCAGGGCGGCGAGCCGCGTGTTGGCCTCCGGCATCGGGATCAGGGTGACGCGATCGACCTTCGGGCGCCGCTCCGGCGCCCAATAGGACGCATTGCGTTGCAGTTCGATGCTCTGCTGCTGCACCACGCGGGTGATGCGGAACGGGCCGGTGCCGGCGGGCGCCTTCGAGAAAGCCGCCCAGTTGCTCCCGACTTTCTCAAACTGTGCCGGACTGGCCATGGGAACCCAGGCCAGCAGCATCGGAAAGAAGCTGGTCGGCAGCTTCGTCCAGATCGCGACGGTGAAGTCGTCGATCTTCTCCCAGCGGCTAACCTGCGGGACGCGGGCGCGCGCGATACCGGACGCCGCGACCTCAAACTGCGGGGATTTGTCGTCGTAGAGGCGCGCGAGATTCCACACCACGGCATCGGCGGTAAACGCGCTGCCGTCGTGGAATTCCACCCCGCGCCGCAGTTCGAACGTCCATTTCAGGCGGGTGTCGTCCACCGCCCATTTCGTGGCCAGCCCGGGACGGAAGCCTGTGCGGCGGTCGTCGGGACCGAGCAGATCCCAATCGACGAGCGGCTCGAAGACGGGGTAGCCGACGAAGCGCATGCCTTCGGCGCCGTTGTTCGGCATGCCGGTGGTGGTCGGGATATCGGATGCGGTCATCGCGATGCGCAGATGCTGCTGACGCTGCGCCCCGGCCACGCCGGGCGTGGCAAGCGCCGCTGCAAGGCCGAGCGTGCCGCGGCGGCCAATTTTCCATTCAGTCATTAAGGCGGAACTCCTTTGAAGCGCCGTCCGCGGCAGCAGCGGACGGACGCGCCATTCATTGGGAATATCGAGACTTCTGTATCGCGCCGGTTCAGACGCAATGCATTGACAGGTCGCCGCTACACCATGCGAACCTGGGTGAAATCCTGCGACCAGCTTTGCGCCGGCTGGAAGCCCGCGACCTTCTTCGACAGCGCGCGCGGATTGAGATCGTGCACGATGAAAAGCCAGGGTGCCTCATCGACGATGATCTCGTGCGCCCGACGCAGAAGATCGTTCTGCTCCGTCTGGCTGAACACCGATTGTGCCTTGCGCAACAGCGCGGTGCATTCCTCGTGCTTCCAGTGGCCCCAGTTGTAGTTGGTTGGGGAGAAACTGTCGGTGGCGTAGTAGCGGAACATTGACGACGGGTCGGTGTAGCTGAGGCTGATATTGATCCCGTGCACGCCCCGCGACTGCGGCGTGGTGGGACCGTTGCGCACGGCGACCAGCATGGTGCCCCATTCGACGACGTCGAACTCAATCTCGATGCCGACGGCCTTGAAGGTCTGCTGCATGAATTCGTTCATCGGGATCGGCATCATCTGCCCGGACCCGGAGGTTGAGATCATGATCTTCGCCTTGACGGGCTTGCCGGGTCCGTAGCCGGCCTCCTTCAGCAGCGCCTTCGCCCGTTCCGGATCGTAGGTGTATTTGTTGGTCGGGTTGCCGAAGATCGGATCGTCCGGCGGATACAGACCCGCCGCGGGCTTGGCGGATCCGTTCAGCAGTTTGACCAGGCCTTCCCGATCCACCGCGTAGTTCATCGCACGCCGCACCCGCACATCGGCGAATGGGGATCCCTCCAGACAGTTGAACGCGTAAGGATAGGTATGCGGATACGGCCACAGGCTGATCTGGAATCCGGCCTGGCGCAGGGATGGGATCGCGTCGGGCGGCGGCACCTCGATCCAATCCACCTGCCCCGACCGCAAGGCCGCCACGCGGGTGGTCGATTCGGGCATCGGATAGACGACCAGTTTGTCGAGCTTGGGGATGCGCGCCTTGTCCCAGTAGGTCTCGTTGCGGGTCATTTCGGCATACTGGCCCGGCACCACCTTGGTGATTCGGAACGGACCGGTGCCGGATGGCTTCTTGGAGAATTCGGCCCAGGTCTTGCCAACCGCCTCCCACTGCGTCGGGCTGGCGATCAGCAGGCGCGGCAGCAGGTAAGGGAAGAAGCTGAACGGATATTTGGTCGTCAATACGATGGTGCCGTCGTCCGCCTTCTCGAACCGGTCCAGCATCGACACCGTGGCCCGGACGATCGGCGAAGCGGTGGCATCGTATTGCGGGGACTTGTCGTCGTAGACGCGGCGGAAATTCCAGATGATCGCATCGGCCGTCAGTTCGGACCCGTCATGGAAGGTCACGCCCTTGCGGACCTGGCAGACCCAGCGCAGCGGATTGGCCTCATCGGCCTGCCACGTCGTGAACAGGCCGGGCGTGATGTCGGCGAGGTTCTTCGGCTTGGTGAAATCCCAGTTTACCGTCGCGTCATAGGCGGGGTAGCCGAGAAACCGGAAACCCTCGCCGCCATTGTTGGGGATGCCGTGCGTGGTTGGCAGGTCCGACGCGGTCATGCCGATCCGCAGCACCTGCGCTGGCGCGGCCCCGGCCTGGCCGGGAATGGCGGGAATACTCGCGGCGCCCACGGCGGCTGAAATCAATCCACGTCTAGACAGCATCATTGTCATCCAATCGTCGACAGTGGTGGGCAGTGCGGGGGTGGAAAGTGCGGGGGTGGAAAGTTCGGGGGTTGGAAGTTTGAGGGGAGTGGCGATTCGGGGCTCTTCGCGACGGCCCCGAATCGGTCTTAGCAAGCGCTATGCCATCACTGGCTGTTTCGCTGTCACCGAGGCGTCGGCGATGATCCCGACCATCGTGTCGGTGTCGACGACATCGCAGAATGTGTGCGCCATGGCCGACAGGGTCGCGTTGTGCTCCTCATCATTGAAGGTCGCGTTGCCGTCGGCGATGAAGAACACCTTGTAGTTCATCATCATCGCGTCCCTTGCCGTCGACTCGCAGCACACCTGGCTGGCGGTACCGGTGATGATCAGGGTGTCGATGCCGCGGCTTTGCAGGATTTCGTGCAGGTCGGACGCACCAGGGGCGAAGGCGCCGAACCGGCGTTTGCGGACCTTCAGGTCTTCGGGCCGCACATCCAGTCCCGCCCAGAGATCGTGACCGAAGGCGCCGGGGGTGAAGGCGTCGATCATGCGTTGCCGCCGAGCGGGGGTGCAGAAATGGTTGAAATAGGTGGACCAGCCGGCGATCGCCTCGGCGTCGAAGGTGTTCTGGATATAGACGACCAGTCCGCCGCCATCGCGCAGGGCGGCGGAGATGCGGTTCACGGACGGCACGATTTCCCGCGCGGTGCCGATTTCCGCGACCTGGCCGGGGGCCATGAAGCCGTTTTGTAGATCGACCACAATGTGGGCAGTGCGGTTGACATCAAGGTTATCGAAAATACGCATCCCGCCGCGACGTTCGGTTGCCCGCGCGATGACGGAGGGATAGATCGCTGGTTTATGCATCGATTGCTCCTATTATATGCATATATTTTCACCACATCACTTGCGGCGCCCCACTATGCGCCAGAATTGCATAAAATCCACTCGATTTAGATTATTCCCCTGGACAGCCCGATCCGGCGCGTTAAAGATTGGGCAATCATGTTGCATTGCAGCATGACCGACCACGGGGAACCACCCAATGCTCGTCTTCGCCATCAGACGCCTGTTCCAGGCCATCCCGATCCTTCTGGGAGTCTCGCTCGTCGTCTTCGGACTGGTCCATATCGTGCCAGGCAATCCGATCGACATGCTCATGCCGCCCGAAGCCTCGCCCGAAGTCATCGCCCAGATGAAAGCGGCCTTCGGCTTCGACAAACCTTTGTACGTCCAGTATTTTCTCTGGCTGTTCCGCGCCCTGCAAGGCGACTTCGGCCTGTCCGTCTTCAACGCCACGCCCGTCATCGGCCAGTTGATGATCGCGCTGTCGAACACCTTCATCCTGGCCATCCTGGGCGCCACCCTCGGCTTCGCCCTGGGCATCACCTTCGGCCTGACCGCCGCGCTGTATCACGGCCGCTGGCCCGACAAGTTCTTCTCCGCCCTCGCAACGATGGGCGTCTCCCTGCCGCATTACTGGTGCGCCATCGTGCTGGTGCTCGCCTTCGCCGTGCTGAACGATTTCCTGCCGGCCCAGGGCATGGGAGACGACTCTCTGCCGCTGTACCAACGGCTGGAACATCTCGTGCTGCCGGTCATCACCCTGTCGCTGATCCCCATGGGCGTGATCGGCAGGCTGGTGCGCGCGACGGTGCTGGAAATACTGGGCCAGGACTTCGTCGGCGCACTGCGCGCCAAAGGCCTGCCGAGATGGCCGGTCATCCGCCATGTCTGCAAGAACGCGGCGCCACCCGTGCTCGCGATCATGGGCCTGCAATTCGGCTATCTGCTGGGTGGGTCGATCCTGGTCGAAACCGTGTTCAACTGGCCCGGCTCCGGCAATCTGCTGAACCTCGCGATCTACCGCCGCGACATCCCGGTTCTCCAGGCCACCATCCTGGTGCTCGCAAGCTTCTTCGTGATGCTCAACCTGCTGGTGGACATCGCCCAGGCGGCGATCGACCCCCGCATCCGGCGCTGACGGAAGGTCCCCCCATGTCTCAAACCACATACGACCTGCCCGACCATCGAGTAGCCGCGGTCGATGCGCCCGCCGCCCCCACCCCAGGCTATTGGAAATCCGTCGGCCAGCGCCTGATCCGCGATCCCGTCACCATGGTCGTCACCTGCGCGCTGCTTGGGATCCTCTTCATCACCATCGGTGCCCCCCTGGTAACCAGTGGAGACCCCTACTCCGGCGGCATCCTCACCCGTCTCAAGCCCATCGGCACCCCCGGCCATTGGCTCGGCACCGACGAAACCGGCCGCGACCTGTGGACCCGCATATGTTACGGCGGGCGCATGTCGCTGCTGGCGGCGATCGTGCCGGTGTCGATCGCCCTGGTCATCGGCGGCTTCCTCGGTGTCGTCGCCGGTTTCGTCGGCGGCAAGCTCGGCAATCTTATCATGCGCGTAATGGATGTGTTCTACGCGTTCCCTTCGATCCTGCTGGCGATTGCGATCTGTGGGATTTTGGGCAATGGGCTGCGCAACGCGATCCTGGCACTTTCCATCGTTTTCATTCCGCCTCTGGTCCGCGTGTCGGAAACCGTCACCGCCCAGGCCCGCCAGCTCGATTTCGTGGAAGCCGCCCGCGCGTCAGGCACCACCACGATGCAGATCATCCGCCACCACGTGCTGGCGAACGTTTTGGGACCGATCCTGGTCTATGCCACCAGCCTGATCAGCGTGTCGATCATCATCTCGGCCGGCCTGTCCTTCCTGGGCCTTGGCGTGACGCCGCCACAACCGGAATGGGGCCTGATGCTGAATTCGTTGCGGCAGGCGATTTACGTGCAGCCCTACGTCGCCGCCCTGCCCGGCCTGATGATCTTCCTGACATCGATGTGTTTCAACCTGATGAGCGATGGTTTCCGCAGCGCCATGGATGTGAGGCTGAACGAATGAGCGCCGCCCTTTCTGTCCCCATTGCGGCCCCGGTCGATCCGCGTGACCGCGGCGGCCCGGCCCAACCGATGCTGCTGGTCCAGGATCTGCGCAAGCATTTCCCCGTGCGTGGCGGCCTGCTGAACCGCAAGGTTGCCACCGTGCAGGCGGTCGACGATGTTTCGTTCTCGGTCCGCAAGGGAGAAACCCTGGGCATCGTCGGTGAATCCGGCTGCGGCAAGTCCACGACCGCGCGTTTGCTCATGCGGCTGATCGAACCCGACGCCGGCACCGTCACCTTCGACGGAGACGCGGTCGGCGGCCCGGGCGGCATCACCGTCAACGACATGCGCCGGCAGATGCAGATGGTGTTCCAGGACAGCTATTCCTCCCTGAATCCTCGCATGACGGTGGCCGAGAGCATCGCCTACGCGCCGCGCATGCATGGATTGGCCGCCCAACAGGCGTATGACCGCGCGGAAACATTGCTGGGCCAGGTCGGTCTCAATCCCCGCACCTACGCGCGTCGCTACCCGCATGAATTGTCCGGCGGGCAACGCCAGCGGGTCAACATCGCCCGGGCCCTGGCCCTGGAACCGCGCATGGTGATCCTGGACGAAGCCGTCGCCGCCTTGGACAAATCGGTCGAAGCGCAGGTGCTGAACCTGCTGGGCGACCTGAAGGCGCGGTTCAACCTGACCTATCTGTTCATCAGCCACGATCTGAACGTCGTCGAGTATATCAGCGACCGCGTGCTGGTGATGTATCTTGGTCGCGTGGTGGAAACCGGGCCGGTGGAATCGATCTACAGCCGGCCTCGGCATCCCTATACACGGGCGCTGTTCGCCTCGAAGCCGACCTTGGACCCCGACCGGCGCACCACCGAAATGCCGCTGACCGGCGACCCGCCCAACCCGATCAATCCACCATCCGGCTGCCGGTTCCGCACCCGTTGCGCCTTCGCCCAGGCGATCTGCGCCGAAAAAGTGCCGACGCTGGAACAGCCGCTCTATGGAGACGGGATCGGCGACTCGCCGCATCTGGTCGCCTGCCACCTGCCCGAAGCACAGGCCGCCATGGGGGTGCATCATGCTTGACGCGACGGTACGGGAAGCCGCTCTGGACATTGAGGACCTGACGGTTCGTTTCGTTCGCCGCGGCACCGATGTGGCGGCGGTGAATGGCTGTGGGTTCTCCCTGCAACGGGGTGAGACACTGACCATCCTGGGCGAATCCGGGTCCGGGAAAAGCGTCACCCTGAAGGCGATGATGGGCCTGTTGCCGGATTACGCGCGGATTTCCGGAAAAATCCGGCTCGATGGCCAGGACATGCTGGCCATGCCCCAGGCGGCGCGGGCGAAACTGCGCGGTCGGGCGATTTCGATGATCTTTCAGGAACCGATGTCGGCGCTGGATCCGGTCTATACAATCGGCCATCAGATCAGCGAGACGATCGTCCAGCATGAAGGTCTGACCAAGGCGGCGGCCTGGAAGCGCGCGCTGGAATTGCTGGAACAGGTGCGCATCCCGTCCGCCGAACGGCGCCTGAAGAATTTCCCGCACGAAATGTCGGGCGGAATGCGCCAACGGGCGATGATCGCGCTCGCGCTCGCGTGCCGGCCGGATGTTCTGCTGGCCGATGAGCCGACCACGGCGCTGGACGTGACCGTGCAGATCCAGATTCTGCTGCTGCTGCGCCAGTTGCAGCAGGAAATGGACATGGCGATCGTCTTCGTGACGCATGACGTGGGCGTCGCCGCCGAAATCTCGGACCGGATCGCGGTGATGTATGCCGGACGCTTCGTGGAAACCGGCACGGCCCGGGAGATCATGCGCGATGCCCGCCATCCCTACACGCGCGGCCTGCTGTCTTCCACCGTGCATGGCGGCCTGCGCGGCAAGGTGCTGGAGACCATTCCCGGCACGCCGCCCAGCCTTGACAACCTGCCGCCCGGTTGCGCCTTCGCGCCGCGCTGCCGACACGCCACCGAACGTTGCACCGACGGCGACATCCCCGTCGTGATCCGCGACAGCGGCGCGATGGCGCGCTGCGTGCTCGCGACCGCCTGATGCCGACAGTCTGATGCCGACAGTCTGATGCCGACAGTCTGATGCCGACAGCCTGATGCCGACAGCCTGATGCCAACAGACGGACATGACGACCGATAGCATCCCCTCACCGTCAGCGCCGAGCATGATCCGGCCATGACGAGAGGGGGCTGCCGATGGGGCGTCGTTGCCACCAATCGGAATGACGCCGCCTCGCCCAATGTCCCGAACCGCCGAACCCTGTCCGGAAGCAATGCCATGACCCAACTCACCAAGGAAGAATTCGATACTTTGGCGGCTCAGACCGGCCTGCCATTGTCGGACACCCAGAAAGCGACGCTGTTCGCCGTCTACCCGACCTTGCAGGCGTTGATCGCGCTCGCGGCGGCACCGATGCCGCGGGAGGCCGAACCATCCCTAACCTTCACGGCGGAGATACGCTGATGGCCGACTTCCTCACCATTGCCGAGGCTGGCCGGCAGATCGCCGCCCGCAAGCTGTCGCCGGTCGAACTGACCAAGGCTTGCCTGGATCGCGTCAAGGCGATGGACCCGGTGGTGAACGCATTCCTGCTGGTGACCGAAGAACGGGCGCTGGCCGATGCGCGGGTCGCCGAAGCGCGGGCCATGGGCGGCACCTTGAAGGGGCCGTTGGACGGTATCCCGATCGCGCACAAGGACATCTACAACACCGCCGGCATCCGCACGACCGCGCATTCCAAGTTGCTGGAAACCAATGTCCCGACCGCCGATGGCACGGTGGTCTCGAAATGGGATGCCGCCGGCGGTGTCATGATGGGCAAGCTGGCGACGCATGAATTCGCCACGGGCGGGCCGTCTTTCGATCTGCCCTGGCCGCCGGCGCGCAATCCCTGGAACCCGGCCCATTTCACCGCCGGATCGTCATCCGGCACCGGCGCGGCGGTCGCCGCCGGGATGATCCTGGGGGGCACCGGGTCCGATACCGGCGGGTCCATCCGCGGCCCGGCCGCATTGTGCGGCATCGCCGGCATCAAGCCGACCTATGGGCTGTGCAGCCGATCCGGCGTGCTGCCGCTGTCCTTCACCATGGACCATACCGGCCCCATGGCCTGGACCGTCGAGGATTGCGCCCTGCTGCTGCAAGCCATGGCCGGATACGATCCGACCGACCCCGGCAGTGCCGACCGCACGGTCCCCGACTACACCGCGGACCTGTCCAAAACCATCAAGGGCCTGCGCATTGGCGTCGTGCGCCATTTCTACGAAACCGACCATCCGGTCAGCTCCGCCACGCTGCAAGGCATCAACCACGCCCTGACGGTGTTCGAACATCTCGGCGCCGAAATCCGTGACGTCACCCTGTCGCCGATGATGGACTATCACGCGGTCGGCTCCGTCATCCTGACCTCCGAAGCCTATGCGGTGCATGAGCCCTGGCTGAAAGAGCGTTTCAACGACTATGGCGAATTGTTCCGCGATCGCATTGCCCTGGGCGGCTTCATCCGATCCGTCGATTATGTGCAGGCGATCCGGCGCCGGCGGCTGCTGATCCAGGAGATGAAGGATGCGATGGCCGATCTCGACATACTGGTTTCCGCGTCGCAACCTGGGGAAGCGCCGCTGATCACCGAGGTGCCGAAATGGACCAATCTGGAGAAACCGTCGCTGACCATGCCGTTCAACGTCACCGGCTATCCGGCGATGAGCGTCTGCACCGGTTATGGCGCGGGCGGCCTGCCTGTCTGCATGCAGTTGATCGCCAAACCGTTCGCCGAACCGACCCTGTTTCGCGCCGGTCATGCCTATGAGCGCGCGATGGACTGGCGGTCCCAGCGGCCGCCGATGGCCGTCGCGGTCTGATGCAGCGCGATCGCCCGCTTTCGTTGCTTCAAGGCACGATCGCCACACTGGAACCGTTTCCGCCAACCGCACCCAGGAGGCACCCCGCCCATGACCTCTGACCTGCATTTCATGACCATCGCCGAAGCCTCCGCCCTGATCAGGACAGGCAAGCTGTCGCCGGTGGAACTGACCAAGTCGTTCCTGTCCCGGATATCCGCGCTGGATGGCCAGCTCGATTCCTATCTGATGGTGCTGGGCGATCAGGCCCTGGCCGATGCCGGCCGCGCCGAGACCGAGATCGCGGGCGGGGGTTGGAAAGGGCCGCTGCATGGGATCCCGATCGGGCTGAAGGACATCTACAATACCGCGGGTATCCGCACGACCGGGCATTCCGCGCTGTTCAAGGATCACGTCCCCACCGAGGACGCCGTCACCGTGGCGCGTTTGCGGGCGGCCGGCGCCGTGGTCCTGGGCAAGCTCGCCACCTGGGAGTTCGCGATTGGCGGTGCCTCCTTCGACCTGCCCTGGCCGCCGGCGCGCAACCCCTGGAACCCTCTGCATGAGCCGGGTGGATCGTCATCGGGGTCCGGCGCCGCGGTGGCGGCCGGTCTGGCGATGGCGGCGATGGGGACGGATACCGGTGGTTCGATCCGCGGTCCGGCCTCCTGGTGCGGCATTGCCGGACACAAACCGACCTACGGCTATCTCAGCCGGCGGGGCATCCTGCCGCTGTCGTTCTCGTTGGATCACGCCGGGCCGATGTGCTGGACCAGCGAGGATTGCGCGCTGATGATGCAGGTTCTGGCCGGTCACGACCCGCTGGATGCCGGCAGCGCCGATGTCCCCATCCCCGATTTCGCCGCCGCTTTGGGTGGCGGCCTGTCCGGCGTGCGGATCGGCGTGCCGCGCCATTTCTTCGAATCCGACGTCACCTGCGAACCGGAGATCCTGTCCGCCTTCAACGGCGCGCTGGACGTTTACCGGTCCCTGGGCGCCACCGTCACCGATATCGCGCTGCCGCCCTTGGGGCTGTTCACCGACGTGAATTCGCTGATCACCGCGGTCGAGGCTTTCGCGATCCATGGCGACTGGCTGCGCAAGACCCCCGAATTGTATGGGGAACGTGGGCGGCTGCGCATCATGGCGGGAGCATTCGTATCGGCGGAAACCTTCGTCAACGCGCAGCGGGAGCGAGCGCGCCTGGTGGGTGTGGTGGCCCAGGCCATGACATCCGTCGATCTGCTGATGATGCCGACCCGGCAGATGGCGGCGCCGATCCTGGGTGGCTACGATTCCGCGGTCGGTCCGTCGCTGACCCGACCGTTCAACATGACCGGCTATCCGGCCTTGTCGATCTGCAACGGGTTCAACAGCGCCGGCCTGCCCATTTCGCTGCAAATCGCCGGGCGGCCGTTCGAGGATCATCTGGTGCTGAAGGCCGGCGACGCCTTCGAAAAAGCCACCAATTTCCGCAAAATCCGCCCGACCTTGTCCGCAACCGGGTCGGCCCCGATGTCCGCGGCCGCCAACTGAAGGACCAACCAGCATGCCAGACATGACGTTCGCGGCGCGCGTTGCGGCCACCGGCTTGACCCCCAAGCCGGACGATATGCCGAAACTGCAAGCCCTGGTGGAGGACATGGATCGCGCCGCCGAGCTGGTCCGGGGGCCTCGGTCCTACGCGGAGGAACCGCTCAGCGCGTTTCGGCTGCCGACGCCCTGATATCGACCGGCCGTCGGGGCCACCGTCTCACGCCGCCTTCGCGGCCTCGGGCACGACCTGTCGCACCGCCACCGCCCAGGCCTCGAACGCCGCGGTCATGTTCGCGATATCCACGTCCGCCAGGGTGCCCCCCTGTCGCAGACGCAGTTCGACCATTTGTGCCACCGCCTCCAGCCGCAAGGCAGATACGGTGCCCGCGGCCCCTTTCAGGCTGTGCACCTCGCGTTCGACAAGCGACGGATCGACTGTTGTGGAACGCAGCCGTTCCAGCCGATCCCGGGTTTCGCGTTGGAAGATAGCGACCACCTCGACGATGCCGTCGTCGCCGATCGCCTCCCCCATCTCGCGCAAGCCATCCGTGTCGAGCGCCACCGGTTGGTCCTCCGCCGGCGGCGCGGGCGGTTCGGCTTCGAGCGCTGAAACGGCGTAATCGGGCGCGTCCAGCGCGGTCATCAGGGCGTTCAGCAATCTTGGCCGATCCACCGGCTTGGACACGAACAGGTTCATGCCCGCATCCAGGCAGGCTTTCACATCTTCGGGAAAGGCGTTCGCGGTCAGGGCAATGATCGGCACCCCGGCCAGCAGGCCACCCCGCTTGCGGATCAGGCGGGTTGCCGCCAGGCCGTCCATCTCCGGCATCCGCATATCCATGCAGATCACGTCGTAAGGGAAGGTCGCGGCGGCATCGACGGCTTCCAGGCCGTCCCCGACCACATCCACCTGCACGTCGAAATCCTTCAGCAATTGCAGGGCAACGAACTGGTTGGTCGGATTGTCCTCGGCGAACAACACGCGCAGCGGACGTCCGCGCGCGGCCAGGAATTTGGTGAAGCCGCTGGTCACGTCTCCCACCTGACGCTCGCGTTCGACAACCTCCTCGGCCACTGGCATGGTCAGCCGGAACCAGAATCGCGTCCCCTCCCCGAGGGCCGACGTGACGCCAATGCCGCCGCCCATCTGCTCGATCAGGCGTTTGCTGATCGCCAGGCCCAGCCCGGTGCCGCCGAACCGGCGGGTGATGGAGTTGTCGGCCTGCATGAATTCGCCAAACAGCGCACCCAGACGATCGGGGGCGACCCCGATACCGGTATCGGTGACGGACCATTCCACTTCAACCGCATCCGTTCGGCGGGACAGTTGGCGGGCCCGGATCGTGACGCTGCCGGTTTCGGTGAACTTGACCGCGTTCGACACCAGGTTAAGCAGGATCTGCCGCAACCGTCCGGCATCGCCCAGCAGGGCCGCCGGCAGATCGGGGTCGCATTCCGCGGTGATCGTCAGCCCCTTCGCCATGGCGCGCGGCCCCAGGATACTGACCGCGCCATGTGTCAGCGTGACGGAGGAAAACGCGGTGTCCTCCAGTTCCATCCGACCGGCATCGAGCTTCGACAGGTCCAGGATATCGTTCAGGATGCGCAGCAGGCTGTCGCCGGAATCCCGGATCGCCGCGACGATCTTGTGTTGCGACGGGGTCAGCGGCTCGTCCAGCAGCGTGCCGGTCAACCCCAGCACCCCGTTCATTGGCGTGCGAATCTCGTGGCTCATCATCGCCAGGAAGCCGGATTTCGCCCGACTGGCCTCCTCCGCGTGGCGCTCGCGTTCAAGCGCCAGATCGGCCTCCGCCCGTGCCCGCGCGCCATCCGCCTCGGCCCGTTCCGCGCGTTCCCCGGCCAAGGCCTGTTGCTGCAACCACCAGCGCGCCAGCGCCGCGGCGGCGACCAGAAGACACACAAAGCAGCCCAGGGTGATAAGGCCGAGCACGGTGGCGACGTTGTACCAGTCGCGGAGAGCGGATTCCTGGGTCTGTGTGGCCCGCACCGTCAACGGATAATCCGTCAGGGCGCGGGCCACCTTGATGCGGATTTCGCCATCGATGGCACTCGATGTGGTGGTCGTCGTCATCGCATCGTTGATAACATCCACCCGCGGTCCGAATGGCACGAATTGCCCGATCCCCTCGGTCGGCGGGTAACGCGCCAGCATCAGCCCTTCCCCCAGCAACAGCGACACGGTCCGCCCTTCGCCCAACGAGACCGACTGATAGAATTCTTCGAAATAGCGCAGAGAGATCGCACCCACGACGACACCGACCAGTTCGCCGTCCCGCACCCGAATGGCATAGGCGACCGGCACCACCCAGCCGCGCCCGGAACTGTAGCGAGCGGGCACGCCGACGAACGTCGTGCGGGTATGATCCGCCTTCGCGGCCCGGAGATAGTCTCTGTGCACCGGGGCGGTAGGCAAAATCGGCCACTTGTCCGAGCTGTTCACCAAGCCACCGTCCACGTCGAGCAACGCGATCGTGTCGACATAGGGCAGCCCGGTCAGCCGATCCCGCAGGGTCTCGTGCACCGGCTCGCTGCCCATCCGCGCGCGGAAGCTGCCACCATCCACCTCCGCTTCCACCGCAAATGCCTCGGCGACGCTATGCAAGGACAGGTCGAGACCCTTGAACGCCCGGTTGGCCTGTTCGGCCAATGCGACGCTGATATTGACGAGATTGGTTTGAGCATTGCGGAGCGTGGTGTCACGCATCCTCGTCAGGGCGAAGGTCTCCACCACCACCACAAGGCCGATTACCAGAACGACCACGGATCCCAGAATCCAAAGCGGCCCTCGGCGGCCCTTGCCTTGTGTGCCCGCCGCACTCTCGCGCCTCATCGGATTGGATCCCACGTCCATCGCGTCAGGGTGAGCGTAAGATATGAATCAAGCGTAAAGCACGCATATTTATCCCTCCCGCACGTGATCCAACCACGCCAGCAGGGATGGTCGCAATGGCCGCAGGCTCTTGTAATGGACGATCTCCTCTGGCAGGGCGCGCACGGCGTCCGCCAGGGCGGCGGCACGGACCGAGGTGTCGACCACGCGGTCGAGCCGATAGACATGCACACGGATGCCGAACAGAATCGCGTCGGAGGCCGGCAGGCGGCGCAAGGTCTGACGCTCCACCCGCAGGAACAGCGTCTGCCCGGCGTTGTCCGCGGTGACCTCCGTATTGGCCGTGTCGCGCCATTTGCCGGTCGGCTGAAACAAGGTCGGATCGTCCAGGATCGACCAGTTCAGCCGGGTCGCGATGTGCCCCACCTTCACGTGCCGCATGAACCGATCGACCGGGCGCGCAAGCCGGTCCGCGTATAACGGCACCGGGCCATGCACCGCGGCCAGCGGCAGGCCGATTTTCTCGTTCAACCGCCAGCGACTGGGGAAGCACAGGACACCGGCGGTGAAGATCGGCGTTTCGCCGTCCAGTTGGATCAGGCAGAGATCTTCCTGCACCAGCCGCCCCGCCAGCTCCAGCGGGTCGATGCTGGGGTGCGCGATGTCCCAATCCTCTCCGGTCAGGTGGTTGCGCAGGACGGCCCCGTCGCGGGTGAACCAGGTCGGGTGGTGCTCGGTCAAGGCCTGGGCGATCAGATCCAGGGCTTCCCGGCGCGCATGGTCGGATAGCGGCAATGCGGCAAAGACCTGGTCGTGGACGCTGGCCAGCAGGCGGCGGCGTTCGGCCAGTTCCTGCTGGTAGAGCGCGTCGATCTCGAACCAGGCCGCGTCCGTCGCGGTGGTCAGGCCCAGCGCCATGCGGAACGGGCCTGGCTCGAACGGCAGATGGATGGTTTGCGCGGGCAGCGAGCGCATCGGTCAGCCCAGCAGGAAGCGGCGGATTGCGCCGGTCTGGAACGGGTCCATCAACGCGGGGGCATGGCCGGCTTCGGGGATTTCCAGGGTTTGCGCGCCCGACGACGACATCGAGGCCAGGGTTTCGGGCAGCAACAGGTCGCTGTCGGCGCCACGAATGGCCAGGATCGGCACGCGGATCCGGCTGTAAAACGGGCCCAGATCGACATCCACGGGTTGCTGGGCGCGGATCACCGTCGCGATGGCGGGATCGTAGTGCAGCGCGTAACCACCATCCGGCAGCGCCCTGGCGGAAGACCGGGCCAAAGCCGCCCATTGGTCGTCCGTCAACGCTCCAAACGGCGCATGGATCGCCCGCAAATGGCGTTCCAGATCAGCCATATCCGCAAAGCGGGTGGGGGCCGTGTCGCTGCCGATATAATCGCGGATGCGGGCCAGCGCGGCGGACGGGATGAAGGCGCCGATATCGTTCAGCACCAGCCGGGTGATGGGAGAGTTGGCGGCCGCGCCGAGCAGTATGCCGCAAATCCCGCCTAGCGAGGTGCCGACCCAGGCCACATCCCGCCCGATCGCCGCCAGCAAATGCCCCAGCGCCACCGCGTAATGCTGGGCCTGGTAGAGCATCGGGTCGGCCAACCAGTCCGAACCGCCTCGCCCTGGCAGATCGGGGCAGATCACGTGGAACCGGTCCGACAGCGCTTGCGCCAACACGTCGAAGTCTCGCCCGTTGCGGGTCAATCCGTGGACGCAGACCACGACCGGGGCCGCCGGATCGCCCCAGGACACATAGGCCATGCGATGAAAGGCGCCGGCCAGCAGGTAGCGGACCACACCGGATTCGGGCTGCGACAAGGATGACATGAGCGATAATCCGCGGAGGTAGGACCCGATCGTGCCCGCAATCGGGGCGCCGGCCAAGCACAAGCGACGCCCCGGTCCGCCACACTAGCGTTAAATCTTGCCCGATTCGACTCGGGTGGCGTAGGAAACATCCGGTTTCCGCCGGAGTGCCGTCCATGCGCCGCGTCATTTTATCCTTCACTTTCATCCTTCTGTGGAACGTCCTTGGCAGTATCGCGAACGCCTCCGGCGTGGCCTTCATCCTCAATTCCGGGGCCGCGTCGGTCAGCGTCGTGGACCAGGGCACGTTGAAGGAAATCCGCCGCATCCCGATGCTGCGGGAGCCGCATCATCTGGTGCTCAGCCCGGATCGGAAAAGCCTGCTGATCGGCGACACCGCGGGCAATGAGATGCTGTTTCTGGACCCTGCGACCGGCGCCGTGCAGAAGCGCATACCGATGTCGGACCCCTACCAGTTCGGGTTCAGCCCGGATGGGAACCATTTCACCGCCGCCGCCCTGGCGCGCAACCAAATCGACATCTACGAGGGCAAGACCCTGAAGCTGGTGAAACGCTTCCAGGTGGTCGCGACCCCCAGCCATCTGGACTACGCGCCGGATTCCTCGACCGTGTTCGTCAGTTTGCAGGACAGCGACCGGTTGATCGCGATCGACCTGAAGACCCTGAGCGTCAAGTGGAACGAGCCGGTCGGCAAGACCCCCGCGGGCGTGATGTGGCATGACGGGCATGTGCTGGTCGCCAACATGGGCACCGATTACGTGTCCCAGGTCGATCCGGCCAACGGTCGGGTGGTCACGAAAATCAAGACCGGCAAGGGCGCCCATACCGTGTTCATGGCACCGGATCGCAAGCTGATCTGGGTGAACAACCGCGCCGGCGGGACCACGGTGTCGCTCGATCCCGCGACCTTGAAGGTCCTTCGCACCTACAAGGTATCGGGCGGGCCGGACGATATCGACTTCGCCGCCGACGGGAAATTGTGGATCACCCGGCGTTGGGCGGAATCGGTTGCCGTGCTCGATCCAGAGAGCGGCGCCGTGCAGACCGTGTCCGTCGGACGATCCCCGCACGGGTTGTTTCTGAACCCACGCGCGCCGGATGCCTCCCGTCCGGCGGCGAAGCCCTGACAACAGGACCGCCATGATCGACCCGTTCGACGCGGTGGCCGGCTGGTTGCAGGAATACCTGCTGGTCCCCCTGCTTTATGAGATCGGCCTGATGCGGTGGGAGGACGTATCGTACGGCTGGGTCCTGTTCGCCGTCTACGGCGCCTGCCAGGTGGCGATCACCTTCGCCGTTTGCATGCCGCTGGAGCGCTGGCGCCCGGTCGAGCGCTGGCCCGACCAGGGCGCCGTCTGGGTGGACATGATCTATACCGTCCTGTCGCGCGTGGGCATTCTGCCAGTGTTCACCTTCGTGCTGTTCTATCAGGCGCAGGTCATGCTGAACGGCACATTGGCCGACCACGGTTGGGTTCCTCCGACCCTGGAGAGGTTGGTTCCGGCGCTGCTGGGACAACCGGTGCTGACCTTCTTCCTGTATGCGATGATTCTGGATTTCGCCGATTACGCGCGCCACTATTTGTCGCACCAATTCCGCTGGTGGTGGGCGCTGCACTCGCTGCACCACGCGCAACGGCAGATGACGTTCTGGTCCGACGATCGGAACCATCTGATGGATGATATGATCGCATTCGTCTGGTTCGGGGTCATTGCCCTGCTGGTCGGCGTGCCGCCCTTGCAGTTTCCGCTGCTGGTGCTGGTGCTGCGGTTTGTGGAAAGCCTCTCGCACGCCAATGTCCGGCTGTCCTTTGGACCCGTGGGCGATCGGTTGTTGATTTCGCCTCGGTTCCATCGCGCACACCATGGGATTCGCGCCGCGGGGCAGGTGAGCTGCAATTACGGGTCGGTGTTTCCCTGGTGGGACATGCTGTTTCGGACGGCGGATTTCTCGCGGGATTATGTGCGGACGGGCGATCCTTCGGGGGAGGAAGCGCTGGCGACGGGGAACTATGTGCAGCAGCAGTGGGCGGGGCTGCGGCGGTTCGTGAGGGCGGTTGGGGGGACGTAGAAGGGCGGGGCTTCCGCCCCGGACCCCGACCAGGGGCTTTGCCCCTGGACCCCACCAAAGGCGCGGCCTTTGGAATGCGATTCTTTTGGTGCCTTGCAGGATGGGGCCTACACGGACGCTGATACGCCCGTGTAGGCCCCATCCAGCAAGGCACCAATGGTTCGGGTTCCAAGGGCCGTCGCCCTTGGCGGGTCCAGGGCAGAGCCCTGGCGGGGTCCGGGGCGGAGCCCCACCCTTGAACATCCCCACCCCAAGAGCGACCATAGATTCGACCAAGCACCCCAGGGGAAACACCATGTCCGAGCTTCGCACCATCCTGCGCAACCACATGAAGGAAAAGCTGGCGCGCGACGAGGTTGTCGCCTCCATGACGGTGCGTCTCTGCCGCTCCATCGAAATCACCCAGATCGCCAAGACCGCCGGCTTCGACACGCTCTATGTGGACATGGAGCACAACACGCTGTCCATCGACACCGTCTGCCAGATCTGCATCTCGGCCCAGCAGATCGGCATCACGCCGCTGGTGCGCGTGCCAGCCAACACCCCCGAGTATATCTGCCGCGTCCTGGACGGTGGCGCGATGGGCGTCATCACCCCCCACATCCGCTCCGCCGCCGAGGCCAAGGCCATGGTGGACCTGGTGAAATTCCCGCCGATCGGTCACCGCTCCGCCGGGGGCGCGCTGTCGCAGTACCATTATCGCAGCTTCCCGATCAACGAGACCAACGCTGCCATGAACGACGCCACATCGCTGGTCGTGATGATGGAAACCGTCGCGGCGCTGGAAAACGTCGAAGAAATCGCCGCGACTGACGGCGTGGACATGTTGTTGGTCGGCAGCAACGATCTGTGCGGCGAGATGGGCATCACCGGACAGTACGACCACCCGAAGCTGAAGGATGCGTTTCAGCGCACGATCGACGCCGCTCGCAAACACGGCAAGCATGTTGGCATCGGCGGCCTGGCATCCCGCGACGACCTGATGGCGCAGTTCGTGGAGATGGGCGCACGCTATATTTCGACCGGCACGGACATGTCGTTCCTGATGTCGGCCTGCGTGCAGCGCGCCCGTTTCGTGAAGGGCATCGCCACCGGTGCCCAGGCGACGGGAGCCACGGTCTGATGGCCGGCACAACCGTCCGCATCGCGGCACAAGGCAGCGGTGATTTCGAGGCCTATCTGGCAACCCCGGCCGGCGGCAAAGGCCCGGGAATCGTGCTGCTGGCGGAAATCTACAACGCCAATCATTGGGTGCGCGAAGTCGCCGACGGTTACGCCGCGGCAGGCTACGTTGTCATCGCGCCCGATCTTTACTGGCGGCAGGCTCCCGGGGAATACCTGCCCTATACCCCGGAAGGCCAGCAGCGCGGTCGGGAGCTTGGCTATGCCATGGACCTGGATCTGTTCTATCGCGATCTGAAGTCCTGCGCCGACTGGCTGCGCGCGCGTCCCGACTGCACCGGCAAGGTTGGTTCGGTTGGGTTCTGCCTGGGCGGAAAACTGGTCTATCTGGGCATGTCCCGCCATCTGCTGGACGCCGGTGTCGCCTACTACCCCGTGCAGTTGGAGAACTTCCTAAAGGACGCCGAGTCCATCGAAGGCAGGCTGATGATGCATTTCGGCGCGCTCGACCACCGCGTCCCGCCCGAGCTTTACGAGACCCTCCGTGTGCATCTGGCAGGCAAGCCGGATACGCACAACTATTGGTACGAGGGCGCTGATCACGGCTTCAACCGTCACGGCTATCCTCCCTACCACAAGGACGCCGCGACCCTGGCTCGGTCGCGCACGCTCGATTTCTTCGCCACGCATCTGGGAGGACCGGCGCAATGAACGACAACGATCGGGTCACCGACGCCAAGACCCTGAAAGCCTGGCTGCATGACGGGCAGGAAATCGCGCTGCTGGACGCGCGCGAGGAAGTGCCGTTCGATGCGCGCCACATCCTGATGGCCGCCTGCCTGCCGCTCAGCCGGTTGGAAATGCTGGTCAACGCCGTCGTGCCGCGCCGGTCCACCCGCATCGTCTGGTGCGATGACGGCGACGGCCTGGCCGAACGCGCCGCCGCCCGCATGACCGAACTCGGCTATACGGATGTATCGCGGCTGTGGGGCGGTATTGCCGCCTGGGAAGCCGCCGGGTATCGTATCTATAGCGGTGTCCACGTCCCCAGCAAGGCGTTCGCCGAGGTGGTGGAGCACGAGGCCCACACCCCCTGGATCGACGCCGCGGAACTGAAGCGGTTGATCGACACGAAGGCCGATATCGCCCTGTTCGATACGCGGTCCTATGAGGAATACCACGGCAACTCGATCCCCACCGCGATCAGCGTGCCGGGCGCCGAGATCGTCTACCGTTTCGCCGATCTGGTGCCGTCGCCGGAGACCCTGGTGGTGGTCAATTGCGGCGGGCGGACCCGCAGCATCATCGGCGCGCAGTCGCTGATCAATGCCGGCGTTCCCAACAAGGTCGTTTCCTTGAAGAACGGGACGCAGGACTGGCACCTGTATGGCTACCAGGTCGTCAAGGGCGCGACGGCGCAGGCGCCGGAGGTTTCTCCCGCCGGTCGCGCCGCCGCGCGGGCGGCCGCCCAGCGTGTGGCGGACCGCTTCGGCATTCGGGCGATCGACGCGGCAACGCTCGATGCCTGGCGGGCGGAGGCCGATACGCGCAGCCTGTATGTATTCGATGTCCGCACCCCGCGAGAGTATCGGGCCGGCCATGTGCCTGGCATGAAGAACGTTCCCGGCGGGCAGTTGGTGCAGGAAACCGACCGTCACGCCGCGACCTGGGGTGGCCGGGTGGTGCTGGTGGACGATGATGGTGTCCGCGCCACGATGACCGCGCATTGGATGCAGCAGATGGGCTGGGACGTGGCCTCCCTGACCTTGGATATGGCGTCCGTCGGAACCGAGCGTGGGACCTATGCGCCCATCACCGTGGCCGTGGACCAGGGTTCGGTGCCGGTGATCGATGTCGAAACGTTGCGCGAACGCATGGGCACCGCGGGCTCGGTGGTCGTTGTCGATCTGGATTGGAGCCGCGATTATGTCGATGGCCACATCCCCGGCGCGCATTTCGCCATCCGTTCCCGCCTGGGGGAGGTGTTGCCCGCCCTGCCGCCGGCGGAGGCCGTGGTGATCACATCCATGGACGGGGTGCTCGCCCGCCTGGCGGCGGCGGATTGGCACGGTGGCTCCAAGGTCCCGGTGATGTGCCTGTCGGGCGGTAGCGCAGCCTGGGTGGAGGCCGGGCACGCGCTGCAATCCGGGGAGACCCGCATGGCTAGCCCGCGGGACGACATCCGCCTGCGCGCGCGGGAGCAGGTGGGCAACGTGGAGGACGCGATGCGCGCCTATCTGGCGTGGGAGATCGATCTGGCGGACCAGATGGCAAGCGATGACGACCAGCGGTTTCAGGTAATGGCGGGGTAATATCAACCGATCGAACCAGTGACCCGTGGCGACAACGGCTTCGGTCATTGCGAGCTCGGCGAAGCAATCCAGGGCAACCAACAGGATCGATGGTGCCAGTCCCCTGGATTGCCCCGCTGCGCGCGCAATGACAGCGCTCACGCATAGGCCAGCGCTTGGGGCCAGTGCTTGGGGCCAGTGCTTGGGGCGGTTGGTATAAAGCGAGCGGACCGCTACACTACGCCCCCTGCCCGCAACGACAGTCGTTCTTCCAGCGAATAGCCCAGTTCAGCCAGCACGTCGTCCGAGTGCTCCCCCAATCCGGGCGCCGGACGGCGGACCTGGCAGGGCGTTGAACTGAGTTTCATCGGAAAGCCCAGCATGCGCACCATGCCGAACCCAGGATGGTCGATGTCCATCACCATGTCCTGGGACAGGATTTGCGGGTCCTGGAACACGTCGGCCACCGATTGCACCGGCCCGCAGGGAACGCCGGCCCGGTTCAAAGTCTCCACCCAGTATTCGGTCGTGTTCATCGCCAGTTTGCCGCCGACGATGGCATTGATGCGCTGGCGATTGGCAACGCGCGCGGTCTGAGTGCGATAAAGCGGGTCGTCTTTCAGTTCGGCCACCCCCAGCGCATCCATCAGGCGGCCGAAGAACGCGTCATCGGGCGGGGCCAGCGCGATCTGTCCGTCTCGGGTTGGAAACAATCCATAGGGAGCGGCGATCGGATGGTCGTTGCCGCTGCGCTCAGGTGCCGTGCCGGTGGCGAAATAGTTGGTGGCGATATAGGCGAGCATGCTGACCAGGCCATTGGTCAGGGCGACCTCGGTCTGCTGGCCCTGGCCGGTGGCGCGGGCATGCATGACGGATGCGGTGATGCTCAGCGCCGCATAGAGGCCGGCGATCAGGTCGCTGATCGGCAGTCCGGATCGCAAGGGTGGGTCGTCGGCGCGCCCGTTGACGCTCATGAAGCCGCTCATGGCCTGGGCGATGAAGTCGAAGGCGGGGCGGTCGCGATACGGCCCGGTGCTGCCGAAGCCGTTGATGGCGCAGGTGACCAGGCTGGGGCGGAGTTCGTGCAGGCGTTCGGCCGGGAACCCCATGCGGGCCAGGACGCCCGGGCGGAAATTCTCCACCAGCACATCCGACTGGGTGATCAGGCGCGCCAGGATGTCGCGGCCTTCCGGCTTGCGCAGGTCCAGGCGGATGGAGCGCTTGTTGCGGTTGAACTGCGCGAAATACCAGGACAACCCGTCCTTCATGGCGCCCTGGCCGCGAACCGAATCGCCCTCCGGCGCTTCGACTTTCAGCACGTCGGCGCCAAGATCGCCCAGCAGGGCGGTACAGAAGGGGCCGGACAGA
The DNA here is from genome assembly GCA_945861095.1 of Asaia bogorensis. GTDB lineage: Bacteria > Pseudomonadota > Alphaproteobacteria > Acetobacterales > Acetobacteraceae > Rhodopila. The sequence continues at coordinate 32,144 of CAMATI010000014.1, forward strand.
ACTCGGGTGAGGTCGAGGACGCGGAGTCCGGAGAGAGGCATGGTGGTTTCCTGTTGCGTGCCGTCACAAGCGTGATGACGCCGGTGTAGCACACAGGCGGCCGGGAAGGACCTGCCCGCTATCCGCCGGTCTGACCCGTCGCGGCGGTGCCCACGGGCGACCGAGTAGACCACTCGTACCAGTCCCAGCCCATGTTGTTCAGGTAGAAGGTGATCGGTCCTGTCAGGGAATTTGCCGATCCAACCACGGCCATCGTGGTGAGCGAACCGGTGTAGGCGTACAGCATCGCCCAGTTGAACGCCATCCCGGCTGGCTTGAGCGTCAAATACTTGAGAGTGTTGCGCCATGCACTCTCGGCCGCGTCGAACCCGCCATCCGAGGGCGCGGCCGCGGCTGGCGCGTTCTTGTCCCAGAAATATTCGTTTCCGATGTAGATCGCATAGGTCCCGACCGTCGATATCGCGATCAGTATGCCAGTGTCATACATGTTCCCGGTGCCGGCATAATAGATAGCAACCTTCTTCCCCGCCGACAGCGCCTTCAACGTCAATCCCCGCAACGCCGCTCGGCCTACCGACGGTTCCACGGTCGCGGTGGGTGCCTCGGTCGCGGTGAGTGGCTCGGTCGCGGTCGGCGCCAGCATCTGCGCTTGGCCCTGGAACGGCATCAGCAAGGCCAGCACCAGGATGAAAGCGGCAAGAATGTGCCGGAGTGCGGGCAAGCCAAAACCGAAATGACGAGCGAAATCTGCCCGACCCGCCGTCGGGATGGGTTGAAACGACGTCCAAGTTCCTTTTTGCCGTTGGGCTTTCACCCGTACCTGAACCTGGATCAAATTATGCCGATGCTCGCCGTCGGACCAGTGACATTTGAGGGCGGGCGCCGCGGTTGCTGCTGACGTTCCAACCCTCATCCTGCTGCATCGCATGACATTCTCCAACCTGAAAGCGCTGGATCGCGGCGTCACGGCGGGCGACGATCAGCTTGTGGAAACCGGTGCCCCTCCTGGAACCGATCTGCGGAGAAATATTCGAAAGACGATAGAAACCGTGTGCAAGACTGTCGTGCTGTGGAACCAGACCGGTGCGACATCCGCGAACGTAAACTACGAAACCGGCATGGCGGAGGCACTGGGCAAGGAAATTGTGCTGGTCATACCGACAGGAGAGCGGCCGGCGATTTCCGCCGATCTGACCCACAACCAGGTGATCGAGCTGGCCTGAACCGCCGCCGTCAGGCCGCCTTAGCCTGCCGAGCGATCTGGTCCAGTGCGCCGAGGGTATCCCGCGCAAACCGCAACCGCGTCGCCACGTCCATATCCCGAGAAATCGCCAGCTTGTGGTCCGGCCGCAGCCGCACCAGCCCGCCCTTGCTCGACAACCACCGCACCAACCCGGCGGGGTTGCAGAACACGTTGCCACGGAACGTCAGCACCATGCCTTTCGGTCCAGCCTCCAGCTTCTCGACCCCGGCCTCCCGGCAGGCACGCTTCAGGGCCACCACGCCCAGCAGATTGTCCACCTCATCGGGCAGTTTGCCGAACCGGTCGACCAGTTCCGCGGCCATCGCCTCGGTTTCCGCGTCGGATGCCAGGGCGCCGATGCGCCGATACAGGCCCAGTCGCGCCGGCAGGTCGCGGACGTATGCCTCCGGGATCAGCACCGGCAGCCCCAGCGAGATATTGGGCGTCCAGTCGCGTTCCTGCCCGGTCCGTTTGTCTTCACCCACCCGGATATCAGCCACCGCGTCTTCCAGCATCTGCTGGTACAACTCGATCCCGACCTCCCGGATGTGGCCGGACTGTTCGTCGCCCAGCAGATTGCCGGCGCCACGAATATCCAGGTCGTGCGACGCCAAGGTAAACCCGGCGCCCAGCGCATCGAGGGTCTGCATCACGGTCAGTCGTTTCTCGGCCGCGACGGACAGACGGTGGTTGGGCGGCCAGGTCAGATAGGCATAGCCGCGCTGCTTGCCGCGCCCAACCCGCCCGCGCAACTGATACAACTGCCCCAGCCCGAACATATCGGCACGATGAATGATCAAAGTATTCACCGCCGGCATATCCAGCCCGCTTTCCACGATATTGGTCGACAGCAGGATGTCGTATTTGCCGTCGCCGAACTCGGTCATCACCCGTTCCAACTCGGTCGGCGCCAGGCGTCCATGCGCCTGCACGGTGCGCGCTTCCGGCACGATATCCTTCAGGCGTTCGGCGACCCGGCCCATATCCTCGATCCGCGGCACCACGCAGAAGATCTGCCCGCCGCGGAAGCGTTCGCGCTGGATGGCCTCCCGGATCACCACGGAATCGAACGGCATGATGAAGGTGCGAACGGCCAGCCGATCGACCGGCGGCGTCGCGATGATGCTCATTTCCCGCACGCCGGTCAGCGCCAGTTGCAAGGTCCGAGGGATCGGTGTCGCCGTCAGGGTCAGCACATGCACATCGGCCTTCAGCGCCTTCAGCCGTTCCTTGTGCGAAACGCCGAAATGCTGCTCCTCATCGACGATCAGCAGGCCCAGTTCGGAAAACGCGATCGACTTCGCCAGCAGCGCATGGGTGCCGACGACGATGTTGATGTCCCCGCTGGTCAGGCCGCGCCGCACCTCATTGGCATCCTTGGCGGTCACCATGCGCGACAACTGCCCGATCTTGATCGGCAGTCCCGCGAACCGCGCCGAGAACGTCCGGAAATGCTGGCGCGCCAGCAGGGTCGTCGGCACCACCACCGCGACCTGAGACCCCGACATCGCCGCGACGAAGGCGGCCCGCAACGCGACCTCGGTCTTGCCGAAGCCGACATCGCCGCAGATCAGCCGGTCCATCGGTTTGCCGACGGCGAGGTCCTCCAACACATCGGCGATGGCGCGGGCCTGGTCCTCGGTCTCGGCGAAGGGGAAGCGGGCGCAGAATTCGTCGAAACTGCCTTCGGGCGGCGCCATCACCTCGGCATCCCGCACTTTCCGCGCCGCGGCGATCCGGATCAGTTCACCCGCCATGTCGCGGATGCGCTGCTTCATCTTGGATTTGCGGGTCTGCCAACCCAGGCCGCCCAATTTGTCCAGCGCCACGCCTTGGGATTCGCTACCGTAGCGGGACAGGACCTCGATATTCTCGACCGGCAGGAACAGTTTTTCCTCGCCGTCATAGATCAGGCGCAGGCAGTCATGCGGCGCGCCGGTCACATGCAGGGTCGCCAGCCCGTCATAGCGGCCAATGCCGTATTCCTGGTGCACGACCAGGTCGCCCTCGGCGATTTCGGTGGCTTCGGCGATGAACTGATCGGCCCGTTTGCGCCGGCGCGGCGGGCGGGAGATGCGTTCGCCGAGCAGGTCCTGTTCGCCCACCAACGCCATGCGGTCGGCGACGAAACCGCGCTCCACCCCCAACGTGACCAGCGACACCGATCCGGCCGGCTTGCGGCGGACGGCGGCGAATGCGTCCTCCTGGGCGACGTCCTTGAACCCGTGCTCGCGCAGCAGATGTTCCAGCCGCTCCCGCGATCCGCGGGTCCAGGCGGCGACCACGATGCGTCGGCCCTCGGAGGTCCAGCGGTCGGCCTGGGATCGGAGTTGCTCGAAGACGTTGATCCCCGGCCCCACCCCACCGGACGACAAACCGCCGGTCTGGGCGAATACTGGCCCGGGCCGGCCGCCGCCATCGACGCCGACGGCGCCATCCGGCATGACGAACGGGCTGAACGCCAGCCGAGGCCCGAAGGCCAGCATCTCATCCCATTCCGCCTGGTTCAGATACAGCCGGTCCGGCGGCAAGGGCCGATAGGGCACTTCCCCATCCCGAGGCACCGCCTTCCGCGCCTGGGCGTGATCGGCGATCATTTCCAGACGCGCGGCCAGCACGTCATCGGTCTGATGGTCGAACGACACGGACGCGTCAGGCAGATAATCCAGCAGGTTTTCCATCGTCGGATGGAACAGCGGCACCCAATGCTCGATCCCCGGATGGCGCCGCCCATCGGACACAGACAGATACAGCGGGTCCTTGGCGGCATCCTGGCCAAACAGGTCTCGCCAACCAGTGCGGAACCGAGCGATCGATTCCTTGTCCAGCGGCACTTCCGAGACCGGACGCAGAGAAAAGGACGTGCGCTTGCCGGCGCTGCGCTGGGTGGTGGCGTCGAACTCCCGGATGGATTCGATGGTGTCGCCGAACAGGTCGAGGCGGACCGGATCGGCCTCCCCGGCCGGGAAAATGTCGATGATGCCGCCGCGCACCGCGTATTCGCCGGGTTCCATCACGGTGCCGGCGCGGACATAGCCATGCGCTTCCAGATAGGTCGCCAGCACTTCCGGCTTCACCTGGCCGTTGACCTTCAGATCGAGGCTGGCGCCGGCGAAGGTCGTCCGCGGCGGCACGCGCTGGATCAGGGCATTGACGGTGGTCAGCACGATGCGCGGGCCGGCTGGCTTTTCCAGCAGACGCGCCAGGGTGGCGACGCGTTCCGACACCAGCATCGGGTTCGGCGAAACCCGGTCGTAGGGCAGGCAATCCCAGGCCGGAAAGCGCAGGATTTCCGCTTCCGGCAGGGCAAAGCCCAACGCTTCCGCCAGACGCGCCATGCGCTGATCGTCGCGCGTCACATGCAGGATCGGGCCGGCGAATTCGCGCCGCCGCTGCGCCAGCAGGAACGCGTCCCAGCCTTCCGGAACCCCCCAGACGGTGACGGCGTCGGTCATTGCGGCAACGAGTCCCGGATGCGCCGCAGCATCGGGGTTTCCGATTCGGGAGGAATGGGGCGTCGGCCGGTCAGCCAATCGGCCAGATCGACATCGGGGAGTTCCAGCAGAACCTCCAGCGCATCGATGTCGTCATCCGTCAGCAGCGCGAGATTCGTCCGGACGAAACCGCCGATCATCAGGTCGTTTTCAAACGTCCCGCGATGGGTGGCTCGATAAAGCAGGCGTCTGCGTCTCACCTCGGACGCGGCGTGTTCTGGTTCTGTCATCGGCGTGCTGTCATATAGACCCGCCTGTTGGACCTGTCAGCCTGTGGACTCGGATACGCTTACCCCTCTTTTCGCGCCCCTGACATCTCTCCGGGGCATAGGACCGGCGGTTGCCAA
>CAMATI010000015.1 GCA_945861095.1 Asaia bogorensis
CACCCACGAAGCCGTCACGGCATTCATCCGGCCGGATCCGGCACTCCCGCCGGTCATCTTCCTTGTCCCTGAGCAATACCGGCCGAGGGTCAGGACACGAGCTTAAATTACGAACCCGGGTGTATCAAAGTCGTTGACACGTTCCGGAATACGCGGAGTTGCTCGGTCAGGTCGAAGCGATCCGCAAATCCCAGGCCGTCATCGAATTCGGGCTCGACGGCATGGTCCTGACCGCTAACCAAGGCTTCCTGAATGTCATGGGCTATACCTTGGCCGAAATCCAAGGACGGCATCACGGCATGTTCGTGGAGGCCGCCTACCGAACAAGCCAGGAATACCGTCAATTCTGGGAAGCCCTGAGCCGTGGCGACTTCCAGGCCGCGCAATTCAAGCGAATCGCCAAGGGTGGAAAGGAAATCTGGATCGAGGCATCCTATAACCCGATCCTGGATCCGAACGGCCGGCCCTACAAGGTGGTAAAATTCGCCACCGACATCACCGCCCAGGTCAACCTGCTCGGCAACTTCAAGACCCTGATAGACCGCAACTTCGGGGAGATCGATGATGCGATCGAGCGGTCTTCCGGGCAGGCGAACCAAGCCGCCGAGGCCGTGCGGGAAACCAATGGCGGGATGCAAACCATCGCGGCGAGCGCGGAGGAACTGGCCGCATCCGTGCGCGAGATCGCCGAGATGATGGCCCGCTCCCGCACCGCGACCGACGCCGCCCACACCCAGACGCTCACAGCCGACAATGCCACCCAGAGACTGACCGCGACGTCCGAATCAATGGGCAATATCATCGCTCTGATCCGTGATATCGCCGGCCGGATCAATCTTTTGGCGCTGAACGCCACGATTGAATCGGCGCGCGCCGGAGATGCCGGCAAGGGATTCGCCGTCGTCGCCGGAGAGGTCAAGAACCTGGCGCAACAGGCCGCCAACGCCACAAATCTGATCGCTACCGAGATCGACAAGCTACAGGCCGTCTCCATAGAGGCGGTCCGCGCCCTGGAAAATATCGGCCGGTCGATCGATCAGGTGAGGGAGTTTGTGGCCGGCACGGCAAGCGCGGTCGAGGAGCAAAGCGCCGTCACCCAAAGCCTGTCATCCGGCATGCAAACGACCGCGGCCAACCTCGCCGTCATCAACGACAACATGGGCGCAATCTCCGGTGCCGTGGACCAGGCGGCCCACGCGCTGAGCGGAACCAGGTCCGCGGCCCAGGTTCTGGTGCGGTAGGCATCGATCGGCGAAGCGCCGGGGGTACGGCGCCGACAAAATGAGGCGACTCAGGCATCGCCGAGCAGACGTGCGTGTAGGCGGCGGCTGACGCGACAGGTGTGGCGGCGGGATCGAGATCGCCGCCCAACGCTATACCGCTCTCAGGGAACCAGTCTCACATCCCGCACCATCTGCCGCGGGTGATCGCGGTGCAGTTGCCACGGTTCAGCCAGCCGCAATCCCCGAACCATGATGCCGCCATCCAGAACCGCGGTGTAAGATTCGTGATGATGCCCATGCACGATCAGGCGAGCACCGGCCGTCCGGGCGAGTTCGTCGAGAACGGAGAAGCCGTGACGGTGGGTGGATGGGGCCTCATGCGCCACCAGAATGTCGAAACGCTCGCCATGCAGGCGCTCGATGTCCTCGGGAAAAATCGTGTCGCGATGCCAGAGTGGCAGGCCGCCACGCCAATGTTCATCGGGGCGCAATGACCCGAGGAACTCGGTCCGGGTGCGAAAGCGCGGCGGATCGATCCTGGCTCCCGGCTCGTCTGCCCTGGGATACCAGACCCTGGGCTTGAACACGCCAGGCAGACCCGCGACGCGCATTCCGGCAATCTCCGTGACGCGCAATCCAAGGTCGCCATCGGGATGGGCCGCGACCAGATGGTCGAAGCTCTGCTCGGTCTCGGTGTCGTGATTGCCGAGGATCCATTTAACCTGCCATCCGGCGCGCAATAGGGGCGCCATGATTGCTGGCAACGGTTCCGGGCAATCGCAATCGCCCACCAGGATCAGGGTACCCGCGTCCAACGCCAGGCAAGCCCTCAAAATGGGTGTGAAATTCCTGTGCGGATCGCCGGCAAACAAGACCGGGCCGGACGACATAGAAGGCGAGCGACACTCCGCCACGGCTAGGGCGTAACCGCTATGGTTGGTACCGGAACACCGCTCCAACCGATTGCAATACCGCAAAACCCTGCCATCCCGACGATCCGCCCGACCCGATCACGCTCAACCGATTGCCGCGGCCACCCATTGCGCCCAGGCCAGTACGGCGCGGTCCTCGCCCCGCCGCCCGACGATCTGGATCCCCAACGGCAGCCCATTACGGCCCATCCCGGCCGGCACCGTCACACAAGGAACATGCAGGCTGGTCCAGATGAAATTGAACGCGGGATCACCGGTCCAATCCAGCCCTTCCGGCGCCTCCCCCGGAGCCGACGGCGTCAGCAAGATGTCCAGATCCCCCATTGCGGACGGCAGGGCCTGCTGGGTGCGATCGAACACCTGATAGGCCCCCGCGAGATCGGCATCCGACCTGGAAAGCCCGAAGCCCAGTCGTTCCCGCAAGCCCTCGCTGATCCCTTCTTGATGCTCCGCCAGCTCCCATCCCAGGGCACGGGCGCTTTCCCGGTTCATGACGATCGGATGCGCCGCCTTCAGGTCCGCGAAATCGTCGGGCAATTCCCACGCGCGCACCGTGGCACCGGCGCGTGCCAGGGCGTCCACCGCACGCGGCATCAACGCCTCCGTCTCCGGCTGCACCGCATCCCAACTCGGCGACCTGCACACCCCAATCCTCGGCGCTCGGCCTGGCCTTACATCCGGATCGCCAAGATCGCGCCCGCTGACAGCCCCCGCGAACAGCGCGCAATCGGCAACCGAACGGGCCATCACGCCCACCGTATCCAGGCTCGCCGACATGATCTTCATTCCGGCACGATCGATCATCCCGTAGCTGGGCTTATACCCGACCGCCCCGCAATAGGCGGCGGGGCGGATGATGCTGCCGGCGGTCTGGGTGCCATAGGCCAGTGGAAACATGGCGTCCCCCACTCCGGCGGCAGACCCGGAGGAGGACCCACCCGGGGTATGCGCCGGGTTGGCCGGGTTGGCGGTGGGGCCTGGTTTGCGGGTGGCGAATTCCGTGGTCACGGTTTTGCCGATAACGACGGCCCCAGCGGCTTTTGCCCAGGCCACGGGGGCCGAATCCGCGCGTGGCCGCCAACCGTCCCAGATCGGGGAGCCGTACTGGCTGGGCATATCGGCCGTGTCCAGCACATCCTTCACCCCGACCGGGATCCCATGCAGCGGCCCGGGGCGAGCCTGGGACGCGGCTTTTCGGGCGGCATCGGCATCGAACCAGGCAAAGGTATGAACCACCGGTTCCCGCTCCGCGATTCGGGCCAGATAGGCCTCCATCAGTTCAACCGCGGTCAGCTTGCCTTGCCGGATACGGCGGGCGGCCTCTGTTGCCGTCAGGGTGTGCAGATCGAGTGACATGGCTCTATGTTTCCTTCCGGCATCATGCCTGGTCCGTGCAACAGTCGCGCCAACGCCCGGTGGCGAGATATTTTACCCATGGTCCCCGTGCCCATGGCCCCCCAAGGCCTGAAACCGGGGCCAACGTTCCTCGGGACCCAACGGCCCTCGGGATCAGGTCTCCGCGAGCCCAGGTCTCCTTTGGGCGAGATGCGGGTTTCATACCGTCGTACCACGCATCCCCCCTGGGTATATCCCCCTGGGCCACATCCCCCTGGGTATATCCCCATGGACGCATCTTCCCCTGGCGCTAAACGCCGCACAGGTCCATCCTGACATTGATGAGCGTGCATGAGCAGCCCCAATCCATTCGGGTCGGCGCTGGCCCGGACGGGTCGCTGACCTACCTTGTGACCGTGCCGCCGGAGGACCTTCCATCCGTCCTCGGCCGCGACCTGGAACGCGCGTGGTACGCGGCGCGTGACGCGGCCCTGGAAGAACGCTGGGGCGCGGTCCGCGGTTTCCGCTTCACTCGGCCCGACGGCACCCATACCGACCTGGCGTTGGCCGATCGCGACGCCCGCTGCTGGGCCGGCGCGGTGGACCGGATGATCGGCATCGGGTCCAATCAGGGATTGTCGCTTTTCCTGCGCCTGTTGGCCCTGGTCGACCTGCTGGCCCACGCCCAGTGGGCCAGGCCGCTATGCCGCCTCGCCCGCGATGGCGCCGAACTGCATCCCGCCCTGCTGCGAACCGCGGCCAGTGTGCCCTTGACCGCGGATGCCCGTTTCGATGAGACCGGGTTCCATTCCCGCCTATCCCAGTTTTCCATCGGCATCCAGTTGGACCAGCCGCCTTCCGCCGCACGCCTGACAGGAGCCACCGCATGATCCGGACCCGAACCCCGACCGCGCACGCCGTCTCTGTTCCAGCGGACGCAGGGTTCATCGCGCAAGGGCTGAAAGCACGGGGGATGGGCACCCTGGGGTTGCTGTGCGGCCTCGCCATTCTGGCGTTGGCCGGCTGCGCCGAACCGCCAGCCGCCGCGGCTTCGTCCCAGACCCGCTCGGATTCGGCGACCCTGGACGCGTGCCGCCGACGGGCCAATGAGATCTACGACCGCCAAAATCGGGCCACGATTTTCGCGGCGCATTCCGGCCTGAACAACCCGTCGTCCGGCGCCTACGTAACCGGCCAGACCGATCGCGGCCTGTCCGCCCGGTTTGCGCAGGAACAGTTGATCCGGGAATGCGTCCGCAACGCCGGAGGGGCCGCCGAGGCATCGCCCCCGGCACCAGGCGCAGGACCTGCACAGGATGCAACACCAGCATCCCTGGCGCCGGCCGCCGCCCCCAAACGCTGACGCGACGGGGTCGTGGCAAGCCTTGCAGCCCTCGGCGGAGTCCTCAAGCAGAACAATGCCCGGTTGTTCTACTCCGGCAGCGTGGTGTGCTGGACGGGATCCTGGATCCAACGCATTGCCACGGACTGGCTGGCCTGGGAGCTGACACACTCCGCGTTCTGGGTCGGGCTGATGGCGTTCGTCACCCTGATCCCATCCATCGTGGTCTCGCCCATCGCCGGCGCCATCGCCGACCGCGTGGACCGGGTGCGGTTGGTAATTCTGTCGGAATTCGTGGCATCCGCCCAGGCGGCGGCCCTGGTGGCCCTGGTGCTGACCGGCACCATCCGGATCGAGTACATGGCCATTCTGGCCTTCATCAACGGCGCGGCCGAGACCTTCGCCCAACCCGCCCGCCAGTGCCTGCTGCCGGGTCTGGTCACACGGCAATACCTTCCGGGCGCGGTCGCGCTGAACTCCCTGACCTACAACATCGCCCGCTTCATCGGACCCGCGATCTCCGGCCCGATGATCCTCATGTGGGGGGTGGTGCCGTCCATCGCGGTCAATGGCATCGCGTTCCTGTATGCCGCCCTGACCATGGCGATGCTGACCCTGGATCCGGCCATCCGCCGGGGCCAGAGCAGCAGCCATTCCATCCTGCATGACGCCATCGAAGGGGTCCGCTATGTCGCCCGTCACAAGGGGATCGGGCCGCTGTTGCTGTTTGCCGCGGTTGTCGGCTTCACCCTGCGATCGGTGCCGGAGATGCTGCCCCCCTATGTCGCTATCCTATTTGGCCGCGGTGCCGAGGGGTTGGCGACCCTGGCCAGCACGATGGGCGTCGCCGCGATGATCGGCGGCTTTTACGTAGCGATCCGAGGCCGGATCGCGGGGCTCACCAATCTCGCGCTGCTGGCCGGTGGCGGCGCGGCCTGCGCCACCGCGCTGTTCGTTGCCACCGGGCATTTCGAGATCGGCCTGTTCGCCATCGCCGCCATGGGCTGCGCAACGCCGATGCACGGGATTTCCATCCAGACCCTGCTGCAGAACGCGTCGTCTCCGGCCATGGTGGGGCGCGTGCTCAGCCTGTGGGGCATGATCACCCGGGCCGCCCCCGCGGTGGGGGCGCTGGTCTACGGCATCGCCGCGGAATTCGCCGGCCTGCAAGCCCCCGTCCTGATCGGGTGCGTGCTCTGCCTGGCCATGTGGCTGTTCACCTGGATGCGCCGCAAGCAGATTGCGGCAGCCCTGGAAGGTTCGTCGCCACTGGCCTGATCGGCGGGCTTGGCGTAGAAGCGATGGATCACGTCTTTCTCCCGGAGAGCAATCAATGACCAAGATCATCCGCACCGAACCCGGCCCGATCCTGTCGAAGGCAGTAGAATATCACGGTTTCGTCTACCTGCCCGGCATCACCGCCAAGGACACCAGCAAGGACATCAAGGGCCAGACGGCGGACGTGCTGGCGCAGATCGACGCGATGCTGGAGCATCACGGCACCGATAAGACCCGCCTGTTGCAAGCCATCATCTGGGTGAAGGACATCAAGGAGCGCGGCGCCATGAACGAAATCTGGACGCCCTGGCTGCCGAAGGACGGCGCCCCGGTCCGCGCCTGCGTCCAGTCCGAGATGGCCGCCCCGGCCGTCCTGGTCGAAATCATGGTGACCGCCTGCAAGTAACCCGATCGGTTCAAAGGGTGGGACAATCCCACCCTTTCTGAACGCCTACGTCCGAGCGGTTTCCCCCAGGACCGAAATCCCCGGACCGCTCCGAACCTTTGTTCCTCGCGTGATCCGCGCGCTGGCCCTCTCAGCGTGTCCACGCATGAAGGCAGCAGCGCCATGCGATTGCATCGAGACGACATCAAGGGCCGCGTCCAGACCGTCCTGGGCCTGATCGATCCGTCCGATCTGGGCGCGACCCTGATGCACGAGCATATCCTGTGGGATATCCGCACCCCCGACCAGCGGGGCGACACCGATCAGGGGCCGGAAATCGACCTCTGCAATTGCTGGAAGATCAACTACGGGCAGATCAAGGCGCCCCGTAACTACCAACTGAGCTGCGAAGCAACCGCCTCCGCCGAAGTCGCCGAAGTCCGCGCCGCCGGAGGCCGCTCCATCGTGGAAATGAGCTGCGGCGGACTGGCCCCCGACCCGGCCGGGCTGGTCGCCGTCTCCCGCGCCTCCGACGTGCGCATCGTCATGGGCTGCGGCCACTATGTCGACCAATACCAGGACCCGGCCAATCGAACCCGCTCGGTGGACGATTTCGCCGCCGAGATCACGGGACAGGTGCTGGAAGGCGCCTGGGGGACCGATGTCCGCGCGGGAATCATTGGCGAAATCGGCTGCCAGGCCCCATGGACCGAGCTGGAAAAGCGGGTCATGCGCGCCGCCCTGCTGGCCCAGGCCGAAACCGGGGCGGCGATCAACGTGCATCCGGGTCGCGACCCCGACCAACCCCAGGAAGTCGCGGATTTCGTGCGCTCCACCGGCGGCAACATCGGCCGCGTCATCATCAGCCACATCGACCGCACGATCTTCGATGAGACCCGCCTGCTGCGCCTGGCCGATTCCGGCTGCGTGCTGGAATTCGACCTGTTCGGGACGGAACAGTCCTACTACCGCCTTTCCGACATCGACATGCCCAACGATGCCACCCGGCTGCGCCTGATCCGCGCGCTGATCGAGCATGGCCATCTGGAGCGGGTGGTGATCAGCCACGACATCTGCTCCCGCACCCGGCTGTCCGCGTTCGGGGGGCATGGCTACGGGCATATCTTCAACAATGTCCTCCCCATGATGCGCCGCCGGGGTTTCTCGGCGGCCGAGATCGACGCGATCATGGTCGGAAACCCGAAGCGTCTGCTGACCATCGTCTGAGATACAGGGACAATCTTCGCCGAGACGGTTGACGGACCGGTGCCGATAGGTTGCAACGGGACACCGTGAACCTGTCGCACCCAATTCTCGCCCCCGCCGTCCTGCTCGCCGTTCTGGCGACCTTCCTGCAACAGACCTTTGTCTCGATCGGACGGGTCCTGCCGGCGGTGGTCGCACCCGTGATCATCGCCGACCTGAACATCGACGCCGCCTGGATCGGCGTCTATTTCGGGATCACCGCGGCAGCCTCCCTCTTCGGCCAGATGGGCTGCGGCAGCTTCATCATCCGCCACGGCGCTCTCCGTATGAGCCAGGTCGCCCTGGTCATGCTGGCCGCCGGCATGGCGATGGCGGCCGAAGGCGGCATGTTGGGCTTTGCCCTGTCCGCGATCATCGGCGGTGCCGGGGCCGCCGCATCCACCCCCGCCAGTTCCCATCTGCTGGGCCGGGTGTCGCCACGCCGCTATGCGCCGCTGGTGTTCTCCATCAAGCAGACCGCCGTGCCCGCGGGGCTTCTGATCGGTGGAACGTTCGGTCCGTGGATGGCATCCAGTCTCGGCTGGCGGCACGCCATGTTGCTGATCGCCCTGGCCTGTTTCGCGTTCGTCTTCATGCTCCAGCCCCTGCGCGCCCGTTTCGACACGGACCGAGACCCGAACCGGGCCTTTCGGCTGTCCGACTTCAAATCGACAATGACCAGTGTCCTCGGGCGGCGCGATCTTCGCGCCCTGTCCTTCGCCTGCTTCGCCTTCAACGGCATCCAGCAGGTCTTTACGGCCTATTTCGTCGTCTACCTGACCCATCTGGGCTACACGCTGGTGGCCGCTGGCTTCATCTTCTCCGCCGTCGTCGCCGTCGCCGTGCCCGGCCGCATCCTGTGGGGTTGGATCGGCAGTTTCTATGTGGCACCCCGGCTGGTCATGGCGGGTTTGGCCCTCGGCATGGCCGGCAGCGTCGCCCTGACCGGGCTGTTCACCCCGGCCTGGCCCTTGTTGATGATCGGATTGGTCGCCACAATTCTCAGCGCCACCGCCATGTCCTGGCATGGCATCCTGCTGGCGGAAACCGCCCGCCTGGCCCCCGAGGGCGCGGCCGGATCGGTCACTGGCGGAGTCCTGTCGTTCGGCCAGATGGGCGCGCTTCTGGGCCCCATCGTCTATTCCGGCCTGCTGATCCTGACGGACAGCTACGGCATCGGGTTCGCGGTCTGCGCGATCCCCGCTTTGTGGGTCGGGATCAATCTGCTGCGCCAGGCACCGGTGGCACCCAAGCCAGGCGACCAGCCGGGTTGATCCGCGCCCGCCGCCGGGATGGCGAACACCGCCGGAGCGGAACCATCCGCTCCGGCGACCATCATTGATTTCAGGCGGACGGCGGGTCGCAGGGAACCGTCTTGAACTCCGCCGGGACCGAGATTTCCAACAGTTCCAGCTCATCGGCCGTCGCGGTTTCATTATGGCGGGTGCCGCCGGGGATCATCAGGGACTCGCCGGCCTTCAGACGCACCTTGGTGCCGTCCTCGAATTCCAGATCGACCCAGCCCTTCAGCATGTAGACGAACTGCTGCTCGCAGATGTGATAGTGCCAGCCCGTCGGCTCCCCCATGCCCTGCGTCGCGGATGTCACCTGCGCGCGCATCCGGCCGTTCGTGGCATCGGTCACCCCAAGTTCCCGATACTTGAAGAAGGAGCGGCGGCCAGCGACGTAGGTGGGGTTTTCCATCGACCCATAGGCCAGTTTCTGCTTTTGCTCGGCTGTGGTGGGCATATCGTTCATGTGGGCGTCCTCCTGTGCTCGGAGCAGGGCTATCTCACCTGTCCGACCTGCTGAACTCAGCGCCGCACTCTCTCGCGAAGTGCGCCCGGTGTCCAGGTCGCGTCAGCCATCGAGCCAAGGATGGATGCGAAGGATGTCCCGCCCACGCCATCGGTACCGATCCACAGACGAGCACGACTGCCCCGGCGCCGACCAGGCCCGCAGCCCCCCCCCGGCAGAACCACCGACCGAGCGGCATTCAGAAAATGCAGGCAGACATGGATCGTGGGAGGCAGGCATTCGAGAGACCCAAAGTTCTTCTTGTGTTCTATGCCAGCCCGCCCACTCGCGGCAAGCGGATTGTGGAAAAACCCCAGACGCTGCCGCAATACCCCAGGACAACCCACTGACATCACGCGTATTGTGGAAAATTTGAGCAGGTATTAACGCGGCCAACAGAGAAATTTTGAGACGCCATCGGGCCCATCCCCGGCCCTTAACGGCAACCTTCAAGAAACCACGCTACGGTCCTGTTGCGCCCAGGAACCCAGGACTCTCGCATTCAGCGGAGCCGCGGACCGTCACACCCGAATCGTTGCGTATCGCGGCGGAAACCCCGCTTTTCCGTTCCGAAGTGGCGCGGAAAAGGCGGGATATCGTTGCGATCGAATGCGGTTAATCTTTCGACCGCACCCGCCCTTATTTAAGGCACAATATGCCCATGCCAGGGCAATTGCCGATCCATCAGTCACGAGGACTGCCCGTCGATGCGCCAGCAGCGATCGCGGCCGCCACCGATAGTTCCGATATCAAACCATACTCTGATCGAAACAATCGACCGCACCCATCCCGTGTCGCAAATCGATCACCACCGGGCAGATCCCGGCCAGATCGACTTCGGGGCGGTCACGAAAAAATGCTGCACAGCGCGAGACTCAGCGCAGTGTGCGGGACTGGTTTCATCCAGGGTGGGTGGGCCGACGGCCGGTGGCCACAACGCCCGCTGTCATTGCGAGCGCAGCGAAGCAATCCAGGGCAACCAACAGGATCGACAGTGCCAGGTCCCTGGATTGCCTCGCTGCGCTCGCAATGACAGCGGTCACCCATAGATCAGTGGTTGGGGTGGTTGGTATGACACCCACGGCTCCGACCGTTGACCTCCATCGCCCCCCGTCACGACCAAGCGCGCCTCCAGCCGCCGAAGCCCGACAATGACGGTCAGGGGCGGTGGAGGTGCATCGATCAATCGCCAGACCGCCGCATCACGCGATGCCGCGCTCCTTGAAGACCTCTCCGGCGATGCGGGCGGCAGTCATCGACGACGGCCATCCCGAGTAGAACGCCAGATGGGTAATGATCTCGGCGATCTCATCCTTGGTCACGCCATTGTCCAGCGCGCGCGCCAGATGGCCGCGAAGCTGGTCAGGCCGGTAGGTACCGATCAAGGTCGCCAGCACGACGAAGCTGCGGTCGCGCTTGCTGAGCCCGGGGCGTTCCCAGACGTCGCCATAGATGACCTCCTCGGTCACTTCGATCATCTTGGGGACGACCGCGCGAACCGCGTCGCGGGGGTTGGTCGGCGGGTTGGCCATGGGTTTCCTCCGGTTGATTGGTCGGTCCCAATCCTAACCGATGGCGACGCGATCGGCAAAATCGGGCAGCCGCTGCCAGCGATCACACCCCGTGGGGATTGTGCCTCGGAGACTATAACCGCGGATATCGGGAGCCCGGGTTTGCGCACCTGCGCGATTGTGTGCCGGCAAGAACGGGTGGTACATGGCGCAACTAACTGGCGCAGCGAACTGGCGCAGCGAACGGAACCGGGACCCAGCAACCCGTCACGCCCCCAACGATCCGCACGACCAACACGGCCGCACGTATCCGACGCCTGTCCGGCGCGTATGCGTCCCCCCGGAAGGACCATGATGGACATCGAACGCGGCCTGGTAACAACGCGACTGGGACACATTCATTACCGCGCCGCCGGCAGCGGCCCGCCCGTGATGCTGTTCCACGTCAACCAGCAATCCTCCGCCCTGATGCGAGAACTCATGCAGGGCCTCGCCCCATCCTTCCGCGCCATCGCCATGGACTACCCCAGCCACGGC
The DNA here is from genome assembly GCA_945861095.1 of Asaia bogorensis. Lineage (GTDB taxonomy): Bacteria > Pseudomonadota > Alphaproteobacteria > Acetobacterales > Acetobacteraceae > Rhodopila. The sequence continues at coordinate 11,586 of CAMATI010000015.1, forward strand.
CACTCCGACCCGATCGACTTCCAGCCCAGTTTCGACGACTATACCGATTGCGCCATCGCCGTGATGGACGCGTTGGGGATCGAAACAGCGGCGGCGCTGGGCGAAGCCGTGGGCGCCGGCGTTTCCGTCTGCCTCGCGAACCGGTTTCCCGACCGGGTCGGCAAGGTCGTGCTGGTCAACTGCCCGTTCTCCCCCGACCGCGGGCGCACCGCGACCCATGTGCGCGAACTGCAAAGCGGCCTGCGACCCGAGGACGGATCGGGCTTCCCGCTGACCCGCACGGTGGAGTTCATGCTGGAAAAAGACCCCGGCCACGCCCCGATGCACCCGACTCAGGACTGGATGGACCGCATCAACACCACCGCGATGGAGGTCGGACGCAACCGCTGGCAGGCCGTCACCGCGCTGGCAAACTTCGACATGGACGACGGCCTGACCCGCCTGGCCCAACCCACGATGCTGCTGCTGGGCGAGCACTTCCACTACGCCAAGTTCCTGGACGAGATGATCGCGCGGGTCAAAGACCTGCGCCACGCCATCCTGCCAGACGGCCGCTTCTGCATGACCTGGGAACGCGCGGCCGAGATCGCCGAACGGGCAACCCCCTTTCTGAAAGCCTGACCTTCCGCCATGCCGGACTCCCCGACCACACCAGCCCCGATGGACGCCTACCCGCCCGCCCAGGTCGCGGACCTCGTGGAGGCCGTCGGCGTCCGCAAGGCAAATCTGGGCTGGCTGCCGACCATCATGCTGGGCTTGCTGGCCGGGGCGTTCATCGCCTTCGGTGCCAGTTTGTTTCTGGTCGTGATCACGGAAAGCGGCCTCGGATTCGGGCCGACCCGCCTGCTGGGAGGCCTGGCATTCTCGCTCGGTCTGATCCTGGTGATCGTCGGCGGGGCGGAATTATTCACCGGCAACAATCTGATCGTCATGGCATGGGCCGACCGGAAAATCTCGTCATATGCGCTGCTGCGGAACTGGACCCTGGTCCTGGCAGCCAACTTCGTCGGGTCCGTCGCCATGGCGCTGGCCGTCGCCTGGTCCGGGGCGATGGCGAACCCGGCCCTGACCGCCACCATCATCCGCGTTGCCGAGGCCAAGGTCGCCATCGATCCCACCGACGCCTTCATCCGCGGCGTCCTGTGCAACGTGCTGGTCTGCCTGGCGGTTTGGCTGAGCTTTTCTGCTCGCGGCGTCGCCGACAAGGTGCTGGTGATCCCGCTGCCGATCGCTGCCTTCGTGGCGCTGGGGTTCGAACACTCCATCGCCAACATGTTCCTGTTGCCGCTGGGTTGGCTGGTGGGAGCCAGGATCGATCTGGCCGGGGTGGTCGGGAACCTGCTGCCCGTCACTCTCGGCAACGTGGTCGGCGGCGGCGTCCTGGTCGCCGGGACCTATTGGGCGATCTATCTCCGGCCCAAGCGGACGTCGACCGGATCGCCGTCCGCGGCTACCGGGACCAAACCGGGACCACACTGATGCTGTTGAACGGGGATCCGTTGATCAGCTTGGTACTGATAACCGTATAGACCAGCACGTTCTTTTCCGTGTCGACGGCGCGGTGGATGCGGAACTCCTTGAAGAACAGGGATGCCGCGGCCCAACCGATCACCTCCGACTTCCCCAACCCCGTCGGAACCTCGATCGGCCCCACCGCTCGGCAGGAAATCGAGAACCGGCTTGGGTCCTCGGCGAATCCCAGGCCGCCTTTGACCCCGCCGGTTTCTGCCCGGGACAGGTAGCAGGACACATTGGGCACTTTGGGATCGTCGTAGCGCTCCACGACGATCTTGTCGTTGGGGCCGAGCCAGCGGAACTGGGTGGAGATGGCGTCGATGCGGGTTTGGGAGAGGGCGGGGGTGGCGGCGACGAGGAGGACCAGGGCGCAGAGGCGGATCAGCGTGAGCATGGGGTATCCCGGGGCTTGAATGGGCCGTCGGGAAATGGGGATGCGGCGGGCGCGGACCAATGGGGCGCGGACCGATGAGGCGCGGACGGCCACGATGCGGAACCGTGACCGCGCGGCCAGTCACAGATCGCTGATACCTCCCCCTCTGGCGGAAGCGGCCCGACCGCCTATCATCCCCCGGTCCGCCGCGATTTCGTCCACTCTGTTGCCAAGGGGAACCCGACCCACATGCGAACCCTATCATGACAGCCCCGCCGTGACGCCGCTTCCGTTAGGCCGAGCGGTCAGGTCGGCATGGCGGTTGGACCCGGATTTCCTGACGGTCAATCATGGGTCCTTCGGTGCCACGCCCCTGCAGGTGCAGGCGGCGCAGCAGGAATGGCGCGCACGCATGGAAGCGCAGCCAACCCGCTTTATGCGCGCCATCCTGCCGGACGCGCTGCGAGAGGCGGCGGACTGCCTGGCCAGTTTTCTGGGCGCGGAGGGCAAGGACCTGGGCTTCGTCGACAACGCGACGGCGGGATGCAACGCGGTTCTGCGTTCCTTGCGGCTGGAACCGGGCGATGAGGTCCTGGTCCTGACCCACGGCTACAACGCCGTGCGCAACACGGTGCGTTTCGTCACAGAGCGGGCGGGCGCCCGCATGACGGAGGTCGCGGTGCCGTTTCCAGACCCTGATGCGGATGGGATTGTCGCGTCCGTGGCGGCTGGCCTGACGGCGCGGACCCGGCTGGCGGTGATCGACCATATCACCTCGGCGAGCGCCTTGGTGTTGCCGCTGTCGCGCATCACCGCGGTCTGCCACGCGGCCGGCGTGCCCGTGCTGGTGGATGGGGCGCATGCGCCGGGACATCTGGACCTGGACGTGCCGGCGACCGGCGCGGATTGGTACACCGGCAACTGCCACAAATGGCTGTGCGCGCCGAAGGGGGTGGCTTTTCTCTGGGCATCCGCGGACCGGCAGCGGGATTTGCATCCGACGGTGATTTCTCACGGCCTGGGGAAGGGATTCCTGACCGAGTTCGACTGGACCGGCACCCGCGATCCCTCGGGCGCGCTCTCGGTGCCGGATGCGATCGAATTCCACCAGCAGCTTGGCGGGGCGGCGCTGCGGGCGCGGAACATCGCGCTGGCCGCGGTCGCGACCGGGATGCTGGCCCGCCGCCTGAACACCGAGGTCGGTGCATCAGGGGATTTGGCCGGCGCCATGGGTGTCGTGCGGTTGCCGGTCCCGGTGTCGGACGCGATGGCGCAAACCCTGCGCGATCGGCTGCTGGCGGCCGGCACCGACGCCCCGGTGTTCCTGTTCGAGCGGGCGGTCTGGCTACGGCTCTCGGCTTTTGCCTACAATGATCCGGAAGATTACGCGCGCCTGGCCGACCTGGTCGCGCGCGTCATGCGGGAGGTCGCGCCATGACTGCTTTATCCACCGGCCGGGTTGCCGAGACGGGGTCGATCGATCGCCCCGCGAGCGTGGGGCCTGTCGATCACCCCGCGAGCGTCGAATTTGTCGATCGCCCCGCGAGCGTGGAATTCATCGGCATGATCCACCACAAGCAGGGCTCGGAAATCCGTCCCGCTCCGCCAGCGGTCCTGGACCGCGGCTATATCCGCGATTTCGCGCAGGCGGCCGAGGCCGGCGGCTTCGACCGTGTGCTGGTCGGGTATTTCGCCGATGGAGCAGACGGATTCATGGTGGCCGCCGCCGCCGCGCAACACACCGAACGCCTCAGCTTCCTGGTCGCGCATCGGCCCGGCTTCGTGGCGCCTCCCGTCGCGGCTCGGAAATTCGCGACCTTGGATCAGATCACCGGCGGGCGTGCCGCGATACATGTCATCACCGGCGGCGACGATGCGGACATGTTCCGCGACGGGGATGTCTCGACGAAGGAGGAGCGGTATCAGCGGACCGACGAATATGTCGATATTCTGAAGCGCATCTGGACCGATCCAGCGCCAACGGTCGATCATGAGGGACGGTTTTATCGGTTTGCCGGCGCGTCCACCGCCATACGCTGCGTGCAGCAGCCGCGGATCCCGATCTATTTCGGCGGTGCGTCGGATGCGGCCTTGGCGGTCAGCGCCAAACATGCCGATGTCTATGCGCTGTGGGGCGAAACCCATGCCCAGGTGCGGGAAATCACCGCCCGCCTGCGGGCCGAGGCGGCGAAACATGGCCGCACCCTGCGGTTCAGCCTGTCGTTCCGCCCGATCCTGGCGCCGACCGAGGACGAGGCCTGGGCTCGCGCCGAAGCCATCAAGCAACGGATCATCGAACTGCGCGCCAAGGCCGGCCTGACCGCGAAGGCGCCGGTGAACGAGGGCTCGAAGCGGCTTCTGGCCGCGGCGGCGCAGGGGGAGCGGTTGGACAAGCGGCTGTGGACCGGGGCCGCGCTGGCGACCGGCGCCAGGGGCAACACCACCAGCCTGGTGGGCACCCCGGCTCAGGTGGCAGAGGCCCTGTGCGAATATTACGACATGGGAATCACGACGTTCCTGATCCGTGGGTTCGATCCGCTGGACGACAATGTCGAATATGGGCGGTCCCTGCTGCCGCTGACGAAGCAGATGATCGCCGAACGCCAGGCGGCCCGGGTCGCGGCGGAATAGCCGCCCGGGACGGACGGGTCAGGGCCGGGGCGCTGCGATCCGGTCCGCGAGGTCCGCCCGGTTGATGTCCCGAAGTCCCTGGATCACGCCGGCCCGATCAGCCTGGGGTCGGTTCTGGCTCATTTTGACCTTGCCTTCCAGGCGAGCGATCGGCAGCGCGATCCCAACAATGCCCTTCAGCATGCCCTGCACGTAGTCGGCCGGCGCGTCGGATACCGCCCACGGCTTCGCAAGGGTGGCCTCATGGCGATCCGTCAGGCGGGTGACGATTGCCAACAACCGGTCCGGATCGTTGAAGGTTTCCAGCGTGCCGTAGGCGTGGATGGCGGTGTAGTTCCAGGTCGGGACGACTTTGCCGTTTTCCTGCTTCGTCGGATACCAGGATGGGGTGATGTAGCCGTCCGGCCCCTGGAAAATCGCGAGGGTCGGTACGCGCGGGTCGGTGGCGCGGCCATGCGGATTTGGGCGAGCGAAATGGCCGACCAATGTGCCGTAGGGCGCGGGGTCGGGGTCCAGCAGCAGCGGGACATGGCTGGCAATCAGGCCATCCTGCGTCATGCTGACCAGGGTCGCCAGGCCACAGCCCCGGATTGCCGCGTGCAGCACGTCGATCCGGTCTTCATTGAAGTGTTCAGGGATATACATGGGGAATTCCTGTCGGGACCGCCTGCCATATAGCGATCCTGGAGATTGGTGTCGCGCCCGCCGAGGCTCCGGCCGGACCCGGGCGAAACGGTCGCCGGGCCCAGGCCCTACCCCGCCCGAACCCCCAACCGCCCCGCCGCATCCTGAATGAACTGCCAGGCCACCCGCCCGGACCGAGCGCCTCGGGTCACCGACCATTCCACCGCCTGCGCGTGCAGTTCCTCCCGCGAGATCGGCAACCCCATGCTGGCCGCATACCCGTCGATCATCGCGAAGAACGTGTCCTGGTCGCAGTTGTGGAACCCCAGCCACAGGCCGAACCGGTCGGACAGCGACACTTTTTCCTCGATCGACTCGTTGGGGTTGATCGCGGTGGATCGTTCGTTCTCGATCATGTCGCGCGGCATCAGATGCCGGCGGTTGGATGTCGCATAGAACAGTACGTTGTCGGGCCGGCCCTCGATCCCGCCGTCGAGCACCGATTTCAGGGCCTTGTAGTCGGCGTCCTCTTTCTCGAACGACAGGTCGTCGCACAGGATCAGGCAGCGGCGAGTCTGGCCGCGCAGCACGTTCAGCAGGTCGGGCAAGGTGCGGATGTCCTCGCGATGGATTTCGATCAGCACCAGCCCTCCGGGGCCGTCGGCATTGGCGACCGCGTGCAGCGCCTTGACCAGGGACGATTTGCCCATCCCGCGCGCGCCCCACAGCATGGCGTTGTTCGCGGGCAGGCCGCGGGCGAAACGCAGCGTGTTTTCCAGCAGGATCTCCTTCTGCCGCTCCACGCCCTTCAGCAGCGCGATATCGACGCGCGACACGCGCCGCACCGGCGCCAGATGCGCCGGGTTCGGATGCCAGACGAACGCATCCGCATCATCCAGGGTTATCGGCGGCGTGGCGGGTGGCGCCAGACGCTCCAGCGCCTCGGCGATACGGGTAACCAGGTCGTTCAGTCGCTGATCCATCAGGGAAAGGTTCCGGGAAAGCTTGACGTGAGGGGGGCGGAAAGTATGGTCCGGACCCGATCACCGCAAGGACCCGACCTCATGAACCCCTTTGGGCTCATTTCTCCTGCCTATGCTCAAGACGCTGGTGGCATGCTGGCCACGGCCACGCAGTTCGTCCCGCTGGTACTCATATTCGCGGTGTTCTATTTCCTGCTGATCCGCCCGCAGCAGCAGAAACAGAAGGAGATGCGGAATATGCTCTCCCAGTTGAAGCGGGGTGACCGGGTCGTAACCGGCGGCGGCATCCTGGCCACGGTGCAGCGCGTGCCGATGGTGCAGGACAAGGACGGCAAGCAGGTCGCGTCGTCCGAAATCGAGGTGGAGCTTGGCCCGAACCTGCGGGTGACCGTGCTGCGGGAGACGATTACCAGCGTGATCCGCCCGACCGCCGCGAATGACAGCAAGCCAGTGAAGGAATGAGCCACGGTCGGCTTCTAGGCCCGCCAGTCCGATAGCCGTATATCGTAGGTCTGGAGGAATATGAGACAATTCTCCCCCTCCCCTTCCGGGAGGGGGAGGGGATTCAAGCACCGTCTGCGGGGTCACCCCTCCCCCCAGCCCCCTCCCGCAGGGGGAGGGGGAGAATTGTCTCCATACCCCCAACCCAACCGCTAATGAACGCCCACCAACCCCAACGCCGCATAAAGCCGAGCACTGGGAGGCCAGGCCGACACCAGATCGGCCCGCCAGCCATAGGCGGCCAACACCAGCAGGACCACCGCGACCGCGGAACCGGCCCACGCCGCCAACAGGACCATGTTGCGCTTGGGCGCGACCTGATGCGCCGCAAGCCGATCCATGGCGGTCATGCCAGGCACCGGTGGCGGCGCCGCGTGAACCGCCACGGGACCAGGCTCCTCGGCCTCCGCCACATCGCCCGCCGCGTCCAGCGGCACGATCATCGGCACCCACTGATTCTGGCAACTCGCGCATCGGACCTTCCGCCCCGCCTTCATCTGGCGGTCCGGCACGTCATACATCGCGGCGCAGGCTGGGCAGACGATATGCAAGGCCCGTGTCTCCGGTTGAGCCGCCCCAATCTATACAATCGGAGGGCGGTTCTCCATTGCTTCCTGTCACAAAGCGAAAAACGCCCTGGTGCGACGATTCCGAACCTCGCTACCATCCCAGCCGACAGATTCGGACGGACCCTTATCCCGAGTCGCCCAACGTCCCGGCCCGGGCCCAGGATCACGCCTCGGACAGGCGACGACGCGGAGCGGCCGGGTTCTCGGCGGAGACGCGGAGCGACATGATCAGGTTTGAGGCGGTCGGGCTGCATTACGGCCGGTCCCGGGCGGCGGACCCAGGGGCCGAGGTCCTGCGCGACCTCACTTTCTCCATCCCCCAAGGCGAATTCCGCTGGCTGCTCGGCCCCTCCGGCGCCGGCAAGACCAGCCTGCTGCGGCTTATGTATCTGGCCATCCGCCCCACGCGGGGTCGCCTGACCGTCCTGGGCACGGAAATCCAAGCCGCCCGCCGGCGTGATCTGCCACCGCTGCGACGACGTATCGGGGTGGTGTTCCAGGATTTCCGACTGCTGCCGCATCTGTCCGCCATGGACAACGTCGCCCTGCCGCTGCGCCTCGCCGGCCGGCCGGAAGGTCAGATCCAGGCCGACGTGACGGAAATGCTGCGTTGGGTCGGGCTGTCGAAGAAGGTGACCGCCCGCCCCACCGAACTGTCCGGTGGGGAGCAACAGCGAGTCGCCATCGCCCGAGCCGTGATCACCCGCCCACAACTTCTGCTGGCCGACGAACCCACCGGCAACCTGGACGACGAGCAAGCCGAACGGCTGATGCAGTTGTTCCACGAGATGAACCGGCTGGGCTCGACCGTGATCGTGGCGACCCACAACGATGCACTGGTCGCCCGCCATCCGGCGAGGTCCATCCGCCTGTCCTCGGGCCGCGTGGTGGCCCCACCCGCGCCCGGTCGGGACTAGCGATGGCCGCCATTTCGCTGCGCCCCGCGGGATTCGACGATCTGGGGCTGCGCCGAGCGCTGTCGGATCGGATGTTGCCGTTGTTGGTGGCGGCGATGGCGTTCCTGGCCGCCCTGGCGCTCGCCGGCTGGATCGGAGCCGCCTCCCTGGCATCCCAATGGCGGGACGGCGCCGCGTCGGCCCTGACCGTGCAAGTGCCCCGCCCACACGCCCCGGCCTCCCCGCCTGGGACATCGAGGCTGGCCAGCGTGGTGGCGCTGCTCTCCGGCACACCTGGCGTCGCATCCGTGCGCACCTTGCCCGACGACGAGCTGGCCAACCTGCTACGCCCCTGGCTCGGCTCCAGCGCCGAACGCCTGTCCGTGCCGTTGCCGGCGGTGGTCGCGGTGCGGTTGGCGGGGCGGTTGGATATCGCGTCCCTGGCGCAGCGGTTGCAGGCAACCTCCCCCGGCACCCTGTTGGAAGATCACGGGGTGTGGCTGCGCCGCCTGTCCGCCTTGGCGTGGAGCCTGCAAGCCTGCTCGGGCCTGGCCCTGGTGCTGGTCGCCACGGTTGCCGCGGCGGTGATCGCCGTTGCCACGCGCGCCGGCCTGTCCGCCCGAAGGGAAGCAATCGAAATCGTGCATGGCCTCGGCGCGACGGATAGCTACATCGCGGGGCGATTCGCGCGGCGGGCTACGATGCTCGCCGCGGTCGGGGGGCTGGTCGGCGCCGTTCTCGCCATGCCGGTTCTGCTGGCGCTTGCCCAACTCGCGGCCCCATTCAGTGGCGTGCCGGTGGAACCCGAGACCGCCGCCGAGATGATCGGTCTGTTGCCGCCAGGGCTTTGGCTGGTCCTGCCAGGCCTGCCTTCGGCCGCGGCGGGGATCGGTTTCGTGACGGCACACGCCACCGTGCGGCGCTGGTTGCGGCGGCTGCCGTGAGCACCGACGCCATCGACACCCAGGCGCCGCCTCGACGATCGCGATGGTGGCTCGTGCCGACGGCCGGGGCGCTGCTGGTGGCGATGGGCTGGCTGGTGGGACTGTGGTGGTTCGTCGGGTATGCCGGACGAACCGTGAGCCTGCCGCCGACCGCGGACGGCATCGTGGCACTGACCGGTGGGGCAACCCGGATCGAGACCGCATTCAAATTGCTGGTTCAGGAACGCGCGCGGATGCTGCTGGTCAGCGGGATCGGCCGCAACACCGACCTGACGGCTCTGGCGAGCCGGGCCGGTCTGGATCCGGCGCCGTTCGCCCAACGCGTGACACTGGGACGCAACGCCGGATCGACCCATGGCAATGCGCTGGAGACAGCCGCCTGGGCCCGCGATAACCATATCGGCTCGTTGATTGTGGTAACCGCATACTATCACATGCCCCGCGCAATGACGGAATTCACCCAGGCCATGCCCGATATCCGGCTCTACCCCTACCCAGTTCTGATCGATGAGACCGGCACGGGGGATCGCCCCGTGCCGATGCGGCTCCTGATCGAGGAATACAGCAAATTCCTCGTCGCCACCGCCGGCCTGACCGCCTGGCTGCCGGACCGCGAGCCGGCGCGTGGAGGTCGCACGGAGTGACTCTGATCCGCTCGGCGTTGTTCAACATCGCGTTTTTCGCCATCTCCTTCTGCCTGACCGTTCCCGGCGCCGTGGCCCGCCTGATCAACCCGGATTGGGTGATGGGGTTCGCCGTGCTGTGGGCACGGTGCATGGTGGTTTGCCTGCGGATCCTGTGCGGCATTCGGGTCGAGGTCACCGGGCGGGAGCATCTGCCGGTCGGTGCCGCGCTGATCGCGTCCCGGCACCAATCGGCCTTCGACACGTTCATCTGGCTGACCTTGCTGCCGCGCTGCTGCTACGTGCTGAAGCATGAACTGCTGCGGATCCCGCTGTTCGGCAAGCTGATCATGGCCACACGGATGATCGCGATCGACCGGAGCGGCGGCAGCACCACGATGCGGATGCTGATGCGAGAGGGCAAGCGGGCGGCGCGGGAGGAACGGCAGATCGTCATCTTCCCGGAAGGCACGCGGGCGGAATTCGGCAAGACCCTGCCGCTGCTGCCGGGCGTGGCCGCCCTGGCGTCGAGCACCGGCCTGCCGATCATCCCGGTGATCACCGATTCCGGCCTTTGCTGGGGCCGGCGCTCCTTCCGCAAGCTGCCGGGCACGATCCATATCCGCGTGCTACCGGCCATCCCGCCCGGCCTGCGCCGCGACGCGCTGATGGCTCGTCTTGCCCACGACCTGGCCGGCGCGATGGATAGCCCCCCCGAGACGGTGGAATGCCAGGAGACGACGCATGATCGCACGGTATGACGGTACGGCGACACCGCGCAGCGTGGTCCGTCTGGCCGGCTGCTCGCTTGCTGGCAACCCTGTGGGTAAGTCTGTGAGTCGCGTTGCGCTAGATTCTGCAAACGGCTCCAGGGACGGCGCGCAAGATACTGATATAGTAGTATAATATCGATAGATTCCACGCGATTCGGCCTGTCTATGCACCTGTGGATAGAATACGATATGCTCGCAATGGTTGTATTGACGGCCCGGCGGCGCATACTGCGCGGAGTGTCGGTTGGATCGCGCTTCTGGTATGGATCGCGGGTGACCTAACGATGTGGAGCGGTATGCGGCGCAAGATTGCGATTTTCATCGTCGCCGCCCCCTGTCTGCTGGTCGCGGCGGACGTCGCGGTCTGGCACATGGCGGTGCGCCGGTTGGAGACCGGTTTCCAGACCTGGATTGGCGACAGCAACAGACGCGGATGGTCGGTGCTGTCCAGCAGCCAGGTCCGGGGCGGATGGCCGATGGCCGCGACTCTGACGATCACCGACCTGGTCATAAAGGGCGGCGAACCCACCATTCCCGGCGGCGCGTCCTGGGATGCCAAGCAGGTCGTGCTCCGTGTCGGGTTGCTGACCCCGTGGTCCCTGGACATCGAACCGATCGGCGTGCAGCGCCTGCGGTTCGCGAACGGCGCTGAAGTCCCGTTCGTGGCGGAGGAAATGCATGCGACGGTACCGCTGCAGGCGGGTCACGTCCCGTCGACGCTGGACCTGAAAGCCCGCAATCTGCGCGCTGTCCTGATGACCGAGGGCGATGCGGATGTCGCGGTGTCCATGAGCCAACTGCAGGGCCATGCCGATATTTCGTCCGCCGCCGGCGATGCGCCGACAATCGGCTTTTCCGTCTCCGCCGACATGATCGCACTGCCCGATGCGATCCGCTGGCCGCTTGGACCATTGGTGACGAGCGTCGTCCTGGCAGGCTCCCTGGAAGGCCCGACGCCGGAACCATCGGCGCCATCGACGTTTCTGACCGCGTGGCGCGATGGCGGCGGATCCGTGGAGGTGCAGAAGTTCAGCATCGTCTGGGGGCCGCTCGATCTGACCACCACGGCGACCCTGGCGCTGGACGACCAGTTGCAGCCGATGGGCGCCGGAACCAGTCGGATGGTGGGATATGAGGCGACGCTCGACGCGCTGGCCGCCAACGGGGTGCTGACGCGATCGGCCACGACCGCCGCGAAGGCGGTGCTGTCCCTGATGGCAAGTGCCCCTGCCGCGGGGGAAACCGCCGAGGTGGAAGTGCCGCTGACATTGCAGCACCGCACCTTGTCGATGCGCCAGGTGCCGGTGATCCGACTGCCAGAACTCGACTGGCCGTCCCCCTGAGGCTTGCCGCGCTTTCGCGCTCGCCAGCAGGCGGGCCAGGGGAAACCTGTGTTTGCCGTTGCCTCTGATACGTTGGTTGGCGCCAGGGATTGCTGCCAGCGCCCGAATGACCCGGCGGAGCGAATTTCTGTTGCCCGTTCGGCGATATCGGTTCTATTTTTCGGTTATGTTTATCGAGCTCATGGTCACGCGAATTAGCTGCCCGGCTGTCTGACAGCCGGGGTTTCCAGCCTGATTCAACCGTTACCGGAGCCTTATCATGACAACCGACCCTTCGGACGCTACGCGACAAGATGTCGCCGTGCGGTTCCTGCTGCATGCCGATCCTTCACCCGGCCTTCTTTCGCGGCTCTTGCAGCCGTTCGCCAGGCGGGACCTGATACCCGACCGCATGTGGTCCCGCCGTGCAGGGGACGCCATGCACGTGGAGATCGCAATGGATGCCATGCCGGTCACCGCCATTCATCTGATCGAGGGCAATCTTCGTCAGGTCGTCGGGGTGCATCAGGTCGCGCGGAGCCGGCCGCGCACGACGGGTCAGCCGTGTTGCGTCGAGCGCCGGGGGGTGGGAGCGGTCTCGGCCTTGTCGGGATAGCGGCACCACTGCGCGGCGGTACAGTGCCAACATTCCGGCTGTCGTGCCTTGCAGACGTAGCGCCCGTGCAGAATCAACCAGTTATGGGCGTCGCGGAGCAATTCGCGGGGAATACGGTCCACCAGCGCGTCCTCGACGGCGCGCGGGGTGCGCCCCGGGGCCAGGCCGCAGCGGTTGCCGATGCGAAAGATATGGGTGTCGACGGCCATGGTGCTTTCACCGAACGCCACGTTCAGCACAACATTGGCCGTCTTGCGCCCGACGCCCGGCAGGGCTTCCAGCGCCGCCCGATCACGCGGGACCTGGCCCTGGTGGTGCTCGACAATCTGACGGGACAGTTCCGCCACGTTGCGCGCCTTGCCCTGCCAAAGCCCGATCGAGCGGATATGACGGGCGACGCCATCCACACCGAGCGCCACCATGGATTCCGGCGTGGCGGCCTCCTTGAACAGGGTCTCGGTGGCGCGATTGACCGAAATATCGGTCGCCTGAGCGGACAGCACCACCGCGACCAGCAAGGTGAACGGGTCCGCGAAGTGCAATTCCGTCGAAGGGCTTGGGTTCGTGGCGGCGAGGGCCTGGACGAACGCGCGAACGTCCGACCGCGGCATGGCGCGCGGCCCACCGGGTCGCGATTTCGTGATTTTCGGCTTCCCGGGTTGCGATGTGTCGGCGCGACGTCCGACCGCCGGAGCGCTTGCCGACGTGGCATCGGCGGGCTTTGCCTGCCCCCCTGTGGACCGATCCATCACCGGCTTTGCGACGCGGATTCGGCGTTTCGGTTCGACCGATGGGGGCTTATCTGACATGTCCGTACCATGTTCGCGTGATGCCCCAGGTTCGACAAGATGCCGGCCGCCATGCGGGTTATCAGCGGGAGCCCGACCGAGAGCGATCGCGGTCGCAGTGTCGAACCAAAGGCGCCCGACATCGGCGCTGGTTCCCCCGTCCACGGCGCCCATGTCCTCGGGACATACCTATGGGCGACTTCCCAGGCGGCGGAAACCCACTACATTGCTGTGATGTCATCCGGATCGCCTGAAGCGTACGGGCCATTGTTGTTTGAAGCGGTCATCCGGCCGCATCGCAGCCTGTCGCCTCGGGGCTTGCTGTGGCTGCTGGCCACCATTGCCATAGGGGGCAGCGTGGTCGCGGCCCGATTCTGGATGATCGGGGCATGGCCCGTCATTGGCTTCTGCATCCTGGAAGTCGGCCTCGCCGCCGTCCTCCTCTACCTTAACCACCGGTCCGCCCGTGCGCAGGAGAAAGTGCTGCTGCACGGCGACCGGTTGCGGCTGGTGACGACCGGCCCGTCCGGGACGACAAGCGAACGCAGCCTGCCATCGGCCTGGCTGACGATCCGCCTGGAAGAACACCCGCGCCGCGCGCTGCGCCTGCTGGCCTGCACACGTACGGCGCACGCGGAGATCGGCCTTGCGCTCGGGGAGGTCGAGAAGCGAGACTTGGCGCACGCGCTGCGTTCAGCCCTTCACGCTGCCCGTCATCCGCGGTTCGACAACCCCCAATTGCGGGAGAATCCCTGATCGGAGCCACCGAACGGGACCAACGGCCGGTCCGCAAGGCACGTCGAGTCAGCCGGTGATGGACCAGCGGGGTCACGCAACCGCCAGACGTGTCGATACCAACCCCAGAGGTCGCCACGACACGCCGTGCGGCCAACCGACCGTGGCACCGACATCCGAGCGAATGCACGACCTCCCATCAGGCCTGGCGTTGCTCGGACACCGTTTCCGGCATCAGACTCCGGCTTTAGCTGTCGGCCGGGCCCATTGACTTGATCAGTTCGAAGACCCGCTTGCGGACCGCCGGTTCGGTGATCCGGTAGTAGGCACGAACCAACTCCAAGGTTTCCCGCCGGTTCAGCGCATCATCGGCGAACGAGTCGGCCCCGTCGCTGATGCTGGTTGGACGGCGGTTCGACGGCACGCCGAAGGACGTCGTCAGGCTGTCCGGCATATCGTCGAAGAAGAAACTGATCGGAACGTCAAGCACCCGAGACAAATCGAACAAACGGGACGCGCCGACCCGATTGGCCCCCCGCTCATATTTCTGTACTTGCTGAAACGTCAGCCCCAACGCCTCCCCCAACCTCTCCTGGGACATGCCCAAGAGCGTGCGGCGCAGGCGTATTCTTGACCCCACATGCACGTCGATCGGACTGGGCCTGCCTTCCCTATCAGCCCCAACGACGTGATCGGCCCCTGCCATGCTCATGCCCCTTCCCTTCCTCAAGTCGCCACCAACACGGATAGGTGTAGCTCTGTACCCGACTACTCCAACCCGACCTTCCCACAGGTTTACCCTGCTTCTTTCGCGATTTTTTAACGACACAACCCATAATTGTCAACCAGCCCGACACAACTCCTGTTTAGTGTATATATTTGATACAATGGTCGCGTTTTGAGGCCGCCCGTAGCTTAACGTTGCCTATCGTAGCGGCCAATTACGAAACCGAATTGCGATCAAAACGACGGTACCCGCCAGAAGTGCCGGGACAGCCAAACCAAACCGGGCAAAAAGCGTAGATGCCATCGCTGATGGCAACCGCACGCTCATACTACCCTCAAAATTCATCCCCAGCCGAGCGATTTCGCGGCCCTTGGGATCGAACGCGGCAGTTATACCCGTATTGGCGGCACGCATCAACGGTAGTCCTTCCTCCACCGCACGCAATCGCGAAGCGATGAGGTGCTGGCGAGGGCCGCTCGAATCGCCAAACCACGCATCGTTGGTTACGTTCACGAGCCAGCCGGGACGATCCCGGCCATCGACGATTTCGCCCGAAAAGATCGCCTCATAGCAGATCAGTGGTCCGACCGGCGGCACACCCGGCAGGTGCAAGGTCCGCGGCCCATCCCCGCGGCCGAAGCCGCCGCCTGGAACGAGTTGCACGCCAAGCGGCAACCAATCGGGTTGATACTCGCCGAAGGGGACAAGGTGCCACTTGTCGTAGATGCCGGATACGTCTCCACCCGACAACATTGCAAACAGACTGTTACGCGGACGGTCGTCAGCGCCGAACCGCACCGCACCGATCAGAGACACGGTCGGTGCCGCGGCCCCAGTGGTGGCGGCCCCAGTGGTGGCGGCCCCAGTGGTGGCGGCTTCAGTGATGGCGATCCGGGCGGCCGCGTCTGTCTGCAACGCGAAGGGCGTGGCGGTTTCCGGCCAGACCACGACCACCGGCCCGTTATCCGCCCGCGCCACGGCTTCCGCGGTCAGGCGCAAATAGCGGTGGAAGATGTCCATCATCAGCGCCCGGTCCCATTTCCGGCCCTGCGCCACATTGCCCTGCACCAGCACCACGGTGACCGCCGGCGCCTCGGGCAATGGCTCGTTCAACCGGATCATCCCGCCCGCGATTCCGGCGGCCATCACGGCGAGCCCGGCCGACCGCCAGCGCCATCCCAACAGGGGCAAGGATGCCAGCATCATGACCGCAAGGGTCAGCCCATGCACGCCAATCCAGGCGGCGGGCTGGATCAGGACGTCGCCGGCATAACCGGGCAGCGCCAGGACACTGCCGAGCGGGTTCCAGGGAAAACCGGTGAGAACGAACTGCCGGGCCATGTCCAGCAAGGTCCAGGCCCCGGCTAGCGCCATCGCGCGCCGCCAGCCCGGATCAGCCAGGCGCGCGGCCATGGCGGCCAGCCCCACGAAGATCGCCAGCACCGCCGCCAGGGACGGCACGGCCAGGGGAATAAGCCACCAGTACCGGGCGGCCTCGATCAGGATCGCCTCGGTGATCCAGTAGAGGCCGATCACATGGAAACCGACGCCGAACCACCAGCCTCGACGCAGCGCGATCAGCGGCGTGCGGGCCGCATCAATCAGGCGGATCAGGCCGGGAATCGCCACCAGCAGGACCGGCAGGATATAGAGCGGCGGTAACGCCAGGGCCGCCGCGGCCCCCAGGCCAAAAGCAACGGCATCGGACCGGAAGCCGGACAGGGTCCCGAACCAGCACGACATCGGTCCAGCCTGCGTGGGTTCCGGCGTGACGATGTCGGTGTCGGACCGGCCGGTCGTGCGGTTGCCGGGAGTCATGCGCACGCTTGATCCGCCGGCCCTTGGACCGTCACCATCCTGTCGCATGCGTTCGTCACCACGAGAAAACCGCGCCGCTCCCGCACCGGATCAGGGATCCGGCGTCTCGGACTGCTGGCGCTCGTAATGGCGGTAGTATTTGTCGGTCACTAGGTCGGTTTTCACGACCACGGCGACATCGGTTGTGTTGAATTGCGGGTCGATCACGGCGCCGTCACCGACAAATCCGCCCAGCCGCAGATACCCCTTGATCAAGGGCGGCAGCCGCGCGAGCGAGCGGCGGCGATCGATCTCCTCCGGGTCCCGCCGCCGCATTTCGATATAGCGATGCGGCAGGGCGCGAGGACACAAAGGCGGAGGCGCCAGATGGTTGTAGTAGAGATAGGTCAGTTCGTCGGCCAGTGCGTCGGGATCGGTCCCGGGCAGGCTGGCGCAGCCGAACATGAGGTCGATCTTGTAGTGGAAGACATAGGCCGCGATGCCGCGCCAGAGCAGTTGCATGGCCGTGCGACCGCGATAGGCGGCGTCCACGCAAGACCGGCCGAGTTCCAGCAGCCCTCCGTCGAACGCCTCCAGCTTGCTGATGTCGTATTCGTCGGCCGAGTAGAACTGCCCCAGGCGCCGAGCCGCATTGCGACGGATCAGACGATAGGTCCCGACCACCCCTTCCGGGCCGGATCCCAGGTCGTGGTCGATCACGAGCAAATGATCGGCGACGCTATCGTACGGGTCACGGTCCCGCTGGGCGGCCTCGGTCTCGGCGTCGGGCCTGGCGCCCATCTCATTGTAAAAGATGCGGTAGCGCAGTGCCTGGACGGCGTCGATCTCATCGGCGGTGACCGCGATTCGGACACCCTGATTGCCGGCGCGCAGTTCCGGGAAGGGCATGCCGGCGTCGCCTTCTCCGGTCATCAGCATATCCTGCCGTCGGTGGCTTCGACGGCCGGGTGGTCCCGCGTCGTATCCCGCACCGCACGATCCAGCGTCGTATCCCGCACCGCACGATCCCGCGTCGTATCCCGCACTGCACGATCCCGCGTCGTATCCCGACGACGCCCGAACAATTCCAGCCTCAGCGACACCAAATCGAACCCGAGTCGCGTCGCGATCAACTGCATCAACTGATCGTGCTCGGCGTCCTGGAATTCGATCACCTTGCCGGTGTCGACGTCGATCAGATGGTAGTGATGGCCACCATCCTCGGTCGCCTCGTAGCGCGCCCGCCCGCCGCCAAAATCGCGCCTTTCCAGGATGCCTTTTTCCTCAAATAGCCGGACCGTCCGATACACCGTCGCGATCGAAATCCGTGGGTCGAGGCCCACCGCGCGTCGGTAGAGCTCCTCCACATCCGGATGATCGCTCGATTCGGAGAGGACGCGCGCGATGATCCGGCGCTGTCCTGTCAATCTCAGGCCCCGTTCGACGCACAGACGCTCGATGCGCGTTTCCATCGGATTCCTTGCCAACAACCGTTCTTCCGGCCCGGAGGACCCGGAAGCACATCTCGGCCCCACAAGACCGAGTAGCGCGCCCACGGCCCTGTCCGGGGGCGTATGCGGTTGCGTAGCCGATCAGGGGCCGCGCTGTCCAATGTCGATATGACGGACACCCGTATGGCCAACATCAGAGCGCCCAAGATCGGCATGCATTAACACCGGTCCGCATAGGCTTGCCCTCAGGCCGAACGACAGAACCGTGGGCACCGCCGCGTGAGAGGGGCGCCGCGTTGGGGACGCCTCTGACATTTGCCCTCGATCAGCCGCCTCTGCCTGTATTGGCCTTGGTGCCCAGACCGATCTCCTTGGCGAGCGCGGACCGTCTCGCGGCATAGTTCGGCGCGACCATGGGATAATTCGCGTCCAGGCCCCAACGTTCCCGATACTGATCCGGAGTCAGGCCGTAGGCGGTTTTCAGATGCCGCTTGAGCATCTTCATCTGCTTCCCATCTTCCAGACAGACGATGTAGTCCCCGAAGACAGACTTCTTGATCGGCACCGCGGGTTGCGGCTTCTCCTCCTGCACCGGTTCGGCGGTAATGCTTGTCAGGGCGTTGTAGACATCCTGTATCAACGCAGGCAGCGAATCGACGGGCACGGCATTAGCGGAGACATGAGCCGAGACAATCCGGGCGGTCAGTTCAAGGATATTGGTATCGGACACGACATTGGTCATCGCGATCCCTTTCTGTATAGATTCTTAAAGAATATACAGACGCAACTGACCGCTCCGCAATGGATATTCCGAAACAGAAAGGGGTTCGCGATCATGACAATCACGCAAGGTGCCGACCGGGAACTTGACATTACACGGGAGCTTTGCCCGATGACCTTCGTGCGCACCCGCCTCGCTTTGGATGGAATGACCCCTGGGCAGACACTGCTTGTCCGCCTGAAGGGCGAGGAACCCCTGCGCAACGTGCCGCGCACCGCCAAGGACCAGGGGCATGAAGTCCTGAACCTGGAAACCGGGGACGATGGGGTTTCGTTGCTGTTGTTGCGCCGCGGCGGGTAGCCGGGCGCCACTGGGCTACTGCGAAGGGCGCCCCGGGATCAGCAAGGCTCCTCAAGTCCCGTCAGGTCGGCCCGCAACACCAGGGCGTCGGCGCCGCCGGGATAATAGCGCGCCCGCCGCCCGACCCGGCGGAAACCGGCCCGTTCATACAGCGCCTGCGCGGCGCGATTCGACACCGCGACCTCCAGGAACATCATCTGGGCATCCATCGCCCGCGCACGGTCCATCGCCAGTTCCAACAAAGTCCGCGCGATGCCTTGGCGGCGTAGTGCCGGGATGACGGCGATCGTCAGGATTTCGGATTCGTCGGCGACCACCCGGACCAGGACCATTGCACCGCGAGGATCATAGAGGCCGAACACGTTCGGAAGGCCGAGTTGCAGCCCGATGACGTTGGCGCTCCATGCGTCGGCGGCGGAAAATGAAAGGCCGTGGATCACCGCCAGGGCCTCGGCATGGGGCGGAAGGGCCGCCTCGACACCAGCCGCCCCCGCGGCTTCGGGTTCATCGCTGTTGCGTCCCGCCTGGTCGGGCGCGTTCATGAAAGCGGCGGTGGCCGTTGACCGGTCGACGGCAGGCGGGCTTCCGGCGCGTCGACATAGAGCGGTTCGGCCGCGCATGGCGGCAAATCCCCGGCCAGGCGGCGAGCCGCGACCAGGGCGATATGCCGGCCGAAGGGGCGGCGCGCGTCGGTCAGCATGACATTGATATCACGGGCCGCCAATCGGGCCGCGACCGCGATGGCGGCGTCCCCGGCAACCGCGACGGGTCGGTCCGGGGTTGGCAGGTCATCCAGCAAATGCGCTTCCATGCCGTGGCCCCGGTCCAGGAAGATCCTGCCGCGGCGGCTGTCGATCGCCGTCCACAGCACGCGACGCCCCAGGTCGGGCAGCGAGCTTGCCAGCGCCTCCGCCACTGTCACCCCGACGACGGGCTTGCCGGCACCGATCCCGATTCCCTGCGCCAGGGCCAGGGCGGCGCGAATACCGGTGAAACTGCCCGGCCCCACGGTCACGGCGACCAGATCGAGGTCCAGCGCGGTGAACGCCGCTTCGTTCAGCACATCGTCCGCCATCGTCGCCAGGATGGCGGCCTGGCCGCGAGTTTCATCGCCGGAACGCGCCGCGATCAGGTGCCCGTCGACCACCACGGAGGCGGAACAGCGGCCGAGCGCGGCATCGACGGCGAGGATTCGCATGGAGGAGGGCAGTTGCGGTCAGAAACGGGTCGCGGCGATCCGGGCGACAAAAGCCGCCGGACCGCGTCGAACCCGTGTTGCGCGACATGTCACAGCAGAACGCATGCCTCGTCGAAGTCGAGGCGGGGGGAGCGGTTGAACAATCCCTCCGGGTCCCCGTGACCGATATTGACCAGGAAGTTGGAACGCCAGCCCTTGTCGGACAGGAACTCCTGATCGACCTTGGCATTGTCGAAACCCGACATCCCGCCGGTGTCGAGGCCCAGGGAGCGCGCCGCCAGCATCAGATACGCACCCTGGAGCGTGCCGTTGCGGAACGCCGTGGTGGCGGCCAGCGAGTCGTTGCTGGTGAACCAACTGACGGCATCGGCATTGTGCGGGAACAGTTTCGGCAGTTTTTCGTAGAACTTTGGATCATAGGCGACGATGGCGGTGACCGGGGCGGACATCGTCTTCGCCATGTTTCCGGACGACAGTGCCGGGGCCAGCCGCTCTTTCGCGTCCTTCGTGCGCAGGAACAGGAAGCGGGCAGGCGAGCAATTGGCAGAGGTCGGCCCGAATTTCAGGAGATCGTAGAGCGCATGCAGGGTCTCATCGGAGACGGGTTCGTCGCGCCATTTGTTGTGCGAACGGGCTTCACGAAAAAGCAGATCTAGTCCGCTGGCATCGATCGTCATGGGCAACTCCCGAACTGCTTTGCCGGCCTGGGTGGTCGGCATGGATGGTGCGATGCAGCGTAGAGCGGTGGCGGTTTGCGTCAACGGGGAAGGGCGGGGCTTCCGCCCCGGACCCCAATCAGGGGCTCTGCCCCTGAACCCCGCCAAGGGCGACGGCCCTTGGAACCGGACAGTTGTCGTTTCAATCCCTGGGGCCTACTCGGACCTATCACCGTCCGGGTAGGCCCAAGGGATTGAAACGACAAATAAATCGCATTCCAAAGGCCGCGTCTTTGGTGGGGTCCAGGGGCAAAGCCCCTGGCCGGGGTCCGGGGCGGGAGCCCCGTCCTTCCCGCTAACTCAAAACTCCACCTGCTCCACCGCCACCACTTCCGGCACATAATGGCGTAGCATGTTCTCAATCCCATGCTTCAACGTCGCCCGAGACGACGGGCAGCCGGAGCACGCCCCCTGCATATGCAACCGGACGATCCCCTCGCGATACCCGCGGAACACGATATCGCCGCCATCGCCGGCCACCGCCGGACGCACCCTTGTATCCAGCAGTTCCTTGATCTGGTCGACGATTTCCCGGTCCGCCGGATCGACGTCTTCCTCATGCAGGTCGTCGTCGAAGGCCGGGTCAATCACCGGACGGCCGGCGACAAAATGCTCCATGATCGCGCCCAGCACCTGGGGCTTCAGCGCCTGCCAGGCGATCGTATCGGCCTTGGTCACGGTGACGAAATCGCCGCCCAAAAACACGCGCGCCACACCGGGCAGGGCGAACAGCGACATTGCCAACGGGCTTCGTTCGGCTGACGTGGCCGACGCGAAATCGGCGGTCGTAAGCCCCATCACATCCTGTCCGGGCAGGAATTTCAACGTGGCCGGATTGGGGGTGCCTTCGGTTTCGATGAACATTGCGACCAACCTACACGGAGCATGAGGTGAAACCGGACCGCTGTGGTCCGGTCGGTAGTCGCTACATCGGGCGAATCGGCGCGTCTGACAAGGGGGCCGTGACGGATCAGGTCCGCAACCGGGACACGCCGGCCATGCGCGCGGTCAGTCGGCCGCGATCGAAACCCCGACGATCCGGGATTCCCGCGCATAGGAGCGGACGACGTCGCCGAACTGCGCGAAGATGGCGCGCGACAATGCGTCCTCCGGCCAGTCATATTCGGGATGCCATTGCACACCGACGACAAAGCCGGGCGCCGGACGCTGCGGGGTGGAGACGACACGAACCGCCTCGATCGTGCCGTCTGGCGCGACCCCTTCGATCGCCAGGCCCGGCGCCAGGCGATCGATCCCCTGGTTGTGCAGGGAGTTCACCGCGATCTCGGTCGCGCCCGCCAGACGGTGCAACCACCCGTTCGGCGTGACGCGGATCGCATGCGCCTTGCCTTGCCGTATTTTGGGCGACGGCTGCATCGGCGTCGAATGGTCGATGCGATCGCCCAGATCCTGCAAACGCTGATGCAAGGACCCGCCGAGGGCGACATTCAATTCCTGGAAGCCCCGGCAGATCGCCAGCACTGGCACACCGCGACCGACCGCCGCGCGGATCAACGGCAACGTGATCCCGTCCCGGGCCGGATCTTCCGGCGTGCCCTCCGCATGCGGTGGACCGTCGTACAGGGTCGGCTGAACGTTGGAACGACTGCCGGTCAGGATGATGCCGTCGAGCCGGTCGAGCAATGTCTCGATGTCGGCGGTGGGTCCGTTGGCGGGCATCAGGATCGGGACCGCGCCGACCACATGATCGGTGGCGCGAATGTAAGTATCCGACGCGGCGTGGTTCGGCATTCCGAAAACGCCGAAATGCTTCGTGCAACAGCTTATGCCTACAAGCGGCTTCATGATCCGGGCGACCTCATGTCGATGCGATCATTCCCGATTCGTGTGGCAAAATGAAGACAAATCTCCCGCCTCCCGCAACATATCCGCCATGTTGGCAGGGAAATCCGCCTCGCACCAGAGTGTTCCCACCAACGCTGGGCGCCGCGTCGGGATTACCCCCCGCCGCCGCCCTGGAACGGTGCGGGTTCGACGAATTCGAACAGCTTGGCGTCGAATCGCCCCCCAAGTTCGATGCCATGCAGCGTGACCCGGGTTTCCTTTCGCTGCGCATCCAGGACCGTCCATTGACGCAACGCCAGGGGATTGTCGGCGAATATCAGGGTCAGCGTGCCCTCCCCCGGGCTGGCGGTCCGCACCAGACTGACCTGAATCTGACCGGGGAGCCGTTGCAGGCCGGTCACGGCGACATCGCCCGACAGAGTCGCACGCTCCGCCAGCAGCATGCCCAACGGGGTCCGGCTGAGCGGGATGTTGCTGGTCTGGCGTAGCGCGGAATCATGGAACATCAGCAGACCATGATTGGCGACCAGCAGAAACGGGGCCGGCGGGTCGTATTGGAAGCGCATATGGCCCGGACGCTCCAGCCACGCGGTTCCCCGCGACAGGCCGCCGTCTGGCGCCACCTGCAGGAACTGCGCCTTCAGGGTGCGCAGGCCGTTCAGGTAGGCCTCTATCCGGGCGAGATCGGTCCGATCCTGTGCCGTCGGACGGAATCCGGCCTGGGTGGCCGGAGCTTGGGTGGCCGGAGCTTGGGCGGCCGGAGCTTGGGCGGCCGGAGCTTGGGCGGGCTGAGCTTGGACGGGCTGGGCGTGAGCAGACCGGCCAGGCGCCATTGCGGCGGCAAGACCTGCCAGGGAACCGAACAAGGAACCGAACAATGTGATGCGACGGCTGAGCATGCACCGCATGTGGCGCGTCGCCGGGCGGATTGCAAATCCGGCGTCTGCCTGGGCGCTGATTGTCGATAGGCGCGCTATTCCGCCGCGACCGTGTTGGACCAGAGTTCGGGCCGCAGTTCCTCCTTCCGGTTCGGGAACCACAGCGCGCATCCCAGGGTGACCAAGGAAAAGACCGCCAGCAAGGCGGTCACCGCGGCCAGGTCGCCGGTGCTGGCGTGCAGGTACGCCACCAGCGGGGCGGCCGCGGCGGCACCCAGAAAGCCCACGAAAAACCGCACCGAGTAGACCCTCGCCCGCATCTCCGGGGCGACATAGCGGGCGGCCATGGTCTCGTTCACCGTGACCTGGCCGAACAGCGACGCCGCCACGGCACCGGCGAGCGGCAGCACCAACCACCCGTCGGCGACGGCCAGCGCGCCCATCGCCGGGGCCAGGATCATGCTGACCGGGATCAGCACCCGCTTCAACGTACTGCGATCGATCAGGCGACCGACCGAGAACTGAGTCACCGCGCCGCACAGTGTGGCAACGAACGCCGCGACCCCGATCAGAGGCAGCAGGTCCGCGTCGCCCGCCAGCCTTTCCTGCATCAGTTTCGGCAACAGCAGGGTGAAGGCGTTGAACACCAGCCCAGAGACCGCCGCGATCAGCATCAGCACCACCACAGCCCTGCGCACCAGATGGCGCGGGATCGGCGGGAACGGTTTGGCGCCGGCCTTGGCGGCGGTGCCGGCCGCCGGGACCGTCAGCCAGATCAACCCGAACAGCACACAAAGCACGCCGGGCACCACAAAGGCGGATCGCCAGCCGATCTGATTGGCCAGAAACGCGGTGGCAACCGGAGCCAGAGCGACGCCGACATTGCCGAACACGCCGTTCAGTCCGATCGCGCGCCCGGGTTTGTCTCCCGCCGCTTCGACCAGCATCGTGGTTCCGATCGGATGGTAGATCGCGGTGAACAGACCGACCGCCGCCAGGGCCAACGCCAGGACAATCGGCGATGCGGCGAACCCGGCCGCGATCATGGCAAGACCGGTGCCGAGGAAGAACGCCGTCATCAGCGGTTTGCGCCCCAGGCGTTGTGCCAGCCAGCCCTGCGGCAGGGAAAACAGCCCGTACAGCACGAACATTCCCGTCGCGAGCGCCAGGATCGGACCGTAGTCCTCGCCAAACGCTCCGCCTGGCGCGGCCATGGCGAGCACCGCGGTCGGCAGAACCAGCAGGCTGTAATGGGTGAAGGTATGCGCCACGTTGATCATCGCGATCTGGGTACGGGCCGGCGTCATGGGCTGCGTCTTCCGATGAGGAGATCGGACCATAGCGAGCGCCGCGGTCCACGCCAGGGCTGCTCGGTGATGGTCTGGGAGTGCCGCGCGGGATTGGTCGAGATTGGCCTCGGGGGAGCGAGGTTTTGCTGACCCTGATAGAGCGTTCAATCGGTTGACATCCGCCCGACCGGTGGTGCGAGGGACAGCCCGCGCATCTATCGTTCGGTCCTCAAGGGGTACAAGATGGCAAGGACCATCCATTAGCCATCATCTCACCGGCAGGGCGATTGCGGATGAAAAACTGGACGACCTGCGACACACGCAACATTACAGCAATCGTAGTCGGCCTATGGCTTACCTTCTCATTCATCGGTCCCGGCTACGATGTCCTCACGGCAAATGCCGTCCCGCGAATAGGCATGATTT
>CAMATI010000016.1 GCA_945861095.1 Asaia bogorensis
CATTCATCGATAGACGGCGGCATCAGGAAGCCGGTTAGGCGATCGGTGGGGCGGAAGTTGCTCATTGGCGGCATCCGGGGAGGGAGCGAATCGACGTTACGATTCTAACATGAGCCTCCGGTGGGCGTAAGTCCGACAGGCTGCTAGACTGGCCTGATTCGTACCGATTGGAGACCCCATGGCCAAGAACCCCGCAGCCCGCAAACACGAAAAGGAACTCCGGCGCCGGGCTGCCCTGGCCGAACGGCGGAAGACCGAAGCTCTGACCAACAGCCTGTCCGCACGCGTGGCACGGGCCTCGTACTTGCCGGTGCAGCATTGCCTCGTCAGTGAGAATTTGGAGGCGATGGGAATGGGGTATCTGGTCCTGGCGCGGGGTCCAACCAGTAGGGACGTCACGGTGTCGACCTTTCTGCTCGACACCTACTGTCTCGGCGCGAAGAACGGGTTTGTGCGGGAAATGGTCGGACCCGAGGTCGACGACTACCTCGACGGACTGAACGCCTCCACCCCGATGGTGCCGATCGACCCGGCCGATGCGCACAAGTTGCTCTCGGACCTCATCGATTGGTCCCGCGACCTTGGGTTTGAGCCGCACAAGGATGTCGCGCGGGCCACACCCTTGTTTGGGGACATCGATTCCGACTCGTCGACTGCAACATTCGTGTTCGGCAAGGACGGCAAGCCGCTCTACATAGCCAGGCCGGACGACTCACCGGCGGTGATACGCCGAGCCATGGAGCGGCTGGCCAAGACGACCGGAGAGGACAACTTCCATTATGTTGTTCCGCTCGAAGGCGCGGAGGGTTTGTTCGCCCTGCCGGATTCCGATAACGACGACCCGCCGACCATCGACGGCGTGGTGGAACCCGAACAACCCGAACAACCCGCCATCACCAAGGAGCCCGCGCCGTGAGCTACGAGCCGAAGCGCTTCGACTTCTCTGTCCCGGTGCGGATCAACCTCTATTCCGACACCCAGACCCGACCATCGCGCGCGATGAAAGAAGCCATGCTGGACGCCGAGATGGGCGATGAGCAAGGCGGCTCCGACCCCTCCGTCTGGGCACTCTGCGACCGCGCCGCCACCATGCTCGGCATGGAGGCGGCGATGTTCCTGCCGTCCGGCACCATGTGCAACCAGGTCGCCATCGCCACGCATTGCCGCCCCGGCGACGAAATTCTGGCGCATGAAGACGCGCATATTCAATCCAGCGAGGCCGGCGGTCCAGGTGCCATCAGCGGCGTGCTGATCCGGGGCTTGCCAGGGGAGCGCGGCATTTTCGACGCGGCAGCCCTGGAGGCGGCAATCCGCCCGATTTCCCGCTACTCCCCACCGCAAACCCTGGTGGAGGTCGAGCAGACCGCCAACAAAGGCGGCGGCGCCTGCTGGACGGTCGAGGGCCTGAACGCCGTTTCCGCCGTTGCCCGTCGCCACGGCATGGCCGTGCACATGGACGGTGCCAGGCTGATGAACGCCGCGGTGGCGTTGGGCGTGCCCGCGCCGGAACTGACCGCCGGCTGCGATACCGTGTGGCTGGACTTCACCAAGGGCCTGGGCGCGCCGCTGGGGGCCGTGCTGGCCGGATCGAAAGCGTTCATCGGGGAAGCGTGGCGTTGGAAGCAGCGCCTGGGCGGCTCGATGCGCCAGGGCGGCATGAACGCGGCGGCCTGCTCGTATGCGCTGGAGCACAATATCGACCGCCTGGCGGAAGACCACGCGAACGCGGCGGCACTGGCGCGTGGCATGGCTCAGATCGAGGGCATCACGGTGGAAGCGCCGGAAACCAACCTCGTGTTTTTCGACACGCGCGGCACCGGCATGACGGTCGCGGAGTTCGCGGCGAAGCTGCGGCCGCTGGGCGTGTTGCTGTCCGGACCGGATACCTATCGCGGGCGGGCCTGCCTGCACCTGGACGTATCGGCGGCACAGGTTGAGGAAGCGGTGGCGCTGATGCGCCAGGTCGTCAATCGGTAACGCACGACCGGTTGGGTCCAAGAAACATAAGAGGGGGAAACCGCTATGCATGCAAACCACCTGGCACTAGCGCGTCGTGGTCTGATCGCGGGCGCATCATTCGCCACGGCAGCCGGTCTTGCGGGAATGTCGTCCGGACCGGCGTTGGCCAAAATGGCGATGCCGACCAATCAGGCGCCGTATTTCTACCGTTTCAAGCTGGGCGACGCGCAGGCGACCGTGGTTTCCGACGGGCCGCTACCCCTCGGTGCACCGGGCCAGTCATTCCTGGGTCTGAGCAAGGCCGAAATCGACCGGCAGCTGACCGAGAACTTCCTGCCGACCAACAATATCGTGCTGGAGCAGAACATCCTGGTCATTACAATCAATGGCAAGACGGTGCTGTTCGATACCGGCATGGGCTCGGTCAAGGCGTTCGGGCCGACGCCGGGGCAGTTGATGAAGACCCTGAAAGCGGCCGGGATCGACCCCGCCAGCGTGGACGCGGTGGTCCTGAGCCATGCCCATATCGACCATTGCGGCGGCGTGATGTCGGCACAGGGCAAGCGCAATTTCCCGAATGCACAGATTTACATCACCCAGGCGGACTACGATTACTGGACCAATGCCGCAACCGTCGGGCCAAACCTGAAAGCCTTCTACGATCAGGCCCACAAGAACCTGACTCCGAACCGGGATCGCATTCGCTTCGTGAAGGATCAGGAGGAGTTTCTGCCCGGCGTCACCGCCCTCTACGCCACCGGTCACACGGTGGGTCATTGCGTGTTCATGATCAACTCGGCGGGCAAGTCGCTGTGCTATATTGGAGACCTGACCCACCATCCGGTGCTGCTGATGGAAAAGCCGCTGACGGAATTTGCCTATGACACGGACCCGAAGCAGTCGGCGCAGTCTCGGGTGTGGATGCTAAACATGCTGGCGAGCAATCGAATCCCTATTATGGCCTATCATTTCGCCTGGCCGGGCATCGGGCATGTGACCAAGTTCAACGACGGTTTCCGCTATCTGCCGGCGCCCATGGAAATGATGAAAATGCCAGGCTGACCACTGCCGAACGGCTTGCCCGCGCGACCAATCTTCGGCGTTATTCCAGCCGAGGGTCGGGAACCCGGGCCGCCAGCAGCACATCCACCGACTGCGCGCCGGCGTCCAGCAACACCCGAGCGCACGCATTCCCCGTCGCGCCCGATGTCATGACGTCATCGATCAACAGCACCCGGCGCCCTGACAACCGCGCGCGTCGTTTCGGCCTGACGGCAAACGCCCCGGCAACCGAGGCCGCCCTTTCCTCCGCCGTCATGGTCCCCATCGACACCGTCATTCGGGTCCGGATCAGTCCGTCCGGGATGACGGGACACCCGGCCATCGCCCCGACCGCATGAGCAAGCAGTGCCGCCTGGTTGTAGCGGCGGCTGAACAGCCGGCGGCGATGCAGCGGCACCGGGATCAGGATGTCCGCCCGTTCCAGCAACGCCGCCCCGGCGCGGACCATATGACGCGCCAGCACGCCGGTCAGCGCGGTCTGGTCGCCATGCTTGAACGGCAGGATCAACTGGCGGGCGCCGTCATCATAGCGGAACGCCGCGACCGCCTGCGCGAAGATCGGCGGCGCGGCCTGGCAGGCGGGACATGTCCTATCGGCCCCGGCCAGCCCATCCGACACGAACGGCACGCCACAGCGCCGGCACCGCGGCTCTGAGATGAAGCCGATCTGATCGAAGCAGGCCAGACAGAATTCGTCCTGCCGATGGACCGGGTTATCGCACAGAGCACAAAGCGGCGGCAGCAGCAGGTCCAGGCCCGCCCTGCCAACACGGCGGACCACCGCGGCCACCGCGCCGCGACGGTTCCCGGATACCAACCGGTTGAGCGGGCCCCCGTCAGTGGGAAGCGGCTGCGCCTTCAACGCCGAATACGACGGTTCCGTCACGTCTGATCTCGTTCACCAAATCGATCTCCCAGGACAGATAGGCGTTCATCGCCTCTTCCACACCTGAATTGCGATCATACGGCCGCAAATAGAAATCGATGCAGGCGTCGTCCGCCGGTATGGTCCGATCCTTCACCAGCGGCCGACCCAGGGCCTGCCAGGCCTGGGTGCCGCCGTCGAGCACCCGCACGTCGCCTTTGGTCAGCCCGGCGGTCTCCTGGACCGCCAGCCGAGCAATCTGACCATCGGGGGACGTCAGAATGACATGGCGCGCGGTGGAGAGCGAGGCGGCAAGGGTGGCAAGCCGGGTGCGGACGGCCCAACGCGCGCCCGGGATGTGCCCGTCGCGGAAATCGACGCTGCGGGACAGATCGACGACGACCGTGCCATCCCCGCGGTCCAGAAGCCCCGCCAGATCGGTGGCGGAGATCGTCGGGACGGGAGCGGCCAGTTCCGGCACGCCCGGGGCCGAACCCGCGCCGAGGTCCGCCCCAAGGGAACCAAGCCCACCCTGAACCACGAAGACATCGTGGTGGCCCATTTGCCGCAGCCAGGCGGCGGACATCCTGGCGCGCACGCCGGTATCATCCAACAGCACGATCCGCGCATTGCGCACGCCGATCCAGGTGTCGGTCGCCTGCACCAACTGTCCTCCCGGTGCATTGATGCTGCCGGCGCGGTGGCCGGCCTTGAATTCCGGCGGGTCGCGGACGTCCAGGACGTAGAGGGACCGCGAGGTGTCGGATTCGAATGCTTGCAGGTCCGCCGGGGTGATCGAGCGCACGCCGGATTCCTCGGCGAAGGTCTTGGCCCGTTGCGTCGCCAGTTCCAGGGTCTTGGGCGTGCCCGGCGCGAAACGCTCGGTGCGGCCGCGCTCACAGGTAAGACCGGCCAGTTCCCACCCCATGGTGCCATTGCGCAGGGCCACGACCTTGTTGGGGATACCGGCGCGTCGCAGGCTTTCCGCGCCCATGATGCTGCGGGTGCGGCCGGCGCAGTTCACCACCACCAGGGTTTCCGGGTTCGGTGCGATGTCGGCGATGCGGTAGGCCAGTTCACCGCCGGGCACGCTGATCCCGGTCGGGATCGACATGCGGTTGAATTCTTCCTGCGTGCGGCTGTCGAGCACCACCATGTCTCGCCCGGAGTCGATCCACGCCTTCAGTTCCGGCGGATCGACGCTTTCCGTGCCAAAATGGTGTTCCACCCATTCGCCGAACGCCTTCGATGGCACGTTGACGCCGCTGAACAGCACGAATCCCGCCGCTTCCCAGGCTTGTGTGCCGCCTTTCAGGACAGAGACATCGGTGCAGCCGATGCCTTCCAGCCACGTCGCGAGTTGTTCGGCCAGGCCGCGTCCGTCATCGACGCAGCAGATCCGTGTGCCGAGGCGGGGCAGCAAGGCGCGGGCGCGGATTTCGCGGCGCGACAGGCCACAGGGGATGGCCCAGAACAGGTGGGACGCGCCGAATTCGCCGTCTTCCCGGGCATCGAGCAGGGCCAGTTCGTGGCCGTCGCCGATCCAACCGCGCAATGTCGTGGCATCGATGTTCTTCATGGTCGGGCGTTTCCTGGTTGTGGGGCCAAGGCCGAGCGTTGCTGGCAGAAACTAAGCCCCGGCAGAAGCGCTTGGCAACGGCGGGCGCCGGGTGCACATGCGGCGTATGGAGTCCATGCTCGTTTTTGACCGGAAAGCGGTCCGGCTGCACCGCGATCGGGCGGCGGCGACCGTCGGATCGGTCGCCGATCCGCTGCGCGATATGGCCGAGCGGTTGGTGGACCGGATGGACGATACCAGTCGCCGGTTTGAGACGGCGCTGGATATCGGCGGCCGTGGGGTTGTGGCGCCGCTGCTGCGGGACCGCGGCGTGAGTGTCGTGAGTTGTGACCTCTCGGAACGGATGGCGGGCCTTGGCGGCGGCCCGGTGGTGGTCGCGGATGAGGAGTTCCTGCCGTTCGGACCCGGCAGCTTCGATCTGGTCATCGCCAGCCTGTCGCTGCATTGGGTGAACGACCTGCCGGGGGCCTTGATCCAGATCCGCCAGACGTTGAAGCCGGGCGGCCTGTTCCTTGCCAGCGTCCCGGCGCTGGGGACCCTTGCGTCCCTGCGGACCTGTCTGACGGAGGCGGAGGTTGCCCTGACCGGCGGCGCGGCACCCCGGGTGTCTCCGTTTCCCGAATTGCGTGATTGCGCGCATCTGCTGCAACGGGCGGGCTTCGCGCTGCCGGTCGCGGATTTGGAGGAGATTGCGCTTCTCTATGCCAACCCGCTGGCTTTGCTGCGGGATTTGCGGGCTGCCGGGGAGACGAACGCGGTTCGCCTGCGAGATTCAAGACCGCCCAGTCGGGACCTGTTTCCGATGGCATTGGCCGAAATGCCGCGGCAGGCGGACCGGGTGAAGGCAGTGTTGCGGATGGCGGTCATGACGGGTTGGGCACCGGACTGAGGCCGGTCTTCGCTGCCGGAGGCTGGTATGCTGGTGAACCTTCCCGCAGGTTTTGAAAGACTGCCCGGTTGTTCTTCCAGGCCCCCCAAAGCCACTACCGGACCATCTACTGATACAAGTCTGCCAACACCACGCGTCCCCACCGGCGACGCGCCACCAAAGAGACGAACCAAGGAAACGCCGACCCATGCCGATAACGAAACTCCTGATCGCCAACCGTGGAGAGATCTCCATCCGTATCGCCCGCACCGCGGCCGCGATGGGAATAACCACGGTCGCGGTCCATGCCGAAGACGACGCGGCCTCCCTGCACACCCGCTGCTCCGACGAGACCCGGGCCCTGAAAGGCCGCGGCGTCGGCGCCTATCTCGATGCCGCCGGCCTGATTGCCGCCGCGACCGAGACCGGCTGCGACGCCATTCATCCTGGCTACGGATTCCTCGCCGAAAACGCCGCCTTCGCACGCGCCTGCGAGGCGGCGGGGCTGATCTTCGTCGGCCCGACCCCGGCGTCACTCGATCTGTTCGGCGACAAGACGGCGGCGCGCGTGTTCGCGGCGCATTGCGGCGTGCCCCTGGTGCCGGGCACGGCCGGCGCCACCGACCTGCCGACCGCGCAGGCATTCATGGCCGGGCTAGGTGTCGGTTCGGCGGTGATGGTCAAGGCGCTCGCCGGCGGGGGCGGGCGCGGTATGCGGCCGGTCCACTCTGCCGCCGACCTCCCCGCGGCGTTCGAACGCTGCCGAGCGGAGGCGCTGGCGGGATTTGGGAACGGGGATTTGTATGTGGAGCGGCTGTTTCCGCGCGCTCGCCATATCGAGGTGCAGGTCATCGGCGATGGCACCGGTGCGGTGGCGCATCTGTGGGAGCGCGAATGCAGCGTCCAACGCCAGCGCCAGAAACTGATCGAAATCGCCCCTGCCCCCAACCTTGCGCCCGGAGTCCGCGCTAGGCTGCTGGACGCCGCGGTCAGGCTGGCGGCCGCTGCCAACTATCGCAACGCCGGCACGTTCGAATTCCTGGTCGACGCTGCCGATCCCAGCGACAAGGCCGAGATCGCCTTCATCGAAGCCAACGCCCGGATCCAGGTCGAACACACCGTCACCGAAGAAATCACCGGCATCGACCTGGTCGAAGCCCAGTTGCGCATCGCCGGCGGCGAGACTTTGGCCGACCTCCATTTGACCCAGGCGGAAGTCCCCTCCCCGCGCGGCATTGCCATGCAGGTCCGCGTCAACCTGGAAACCATGACGGAAGACGGCAACGCCAAACCGGCTGGAGGTGTGCTCAGCGCCTATGAAGCGCCAAGCGGCGCCGGCGTGCGGGTGGATGGGTATGGATACGCGGGATATCGCACCAACCCGTCCTTCGATTCGTTGCTGGCCAAGGTGATCGTCACCGCCCCATCCGGGCGGCTGGACGACGTCGCCGCCCGCACCGCTCGCGCCCTGGCGGAATTCCGCATTGCCGGCGCGGCCACCAACACGCCGTTCCTGCTGGCTTTGCTGCGCCATCCGGGCCTTCTGAACGGGCAGGTGCACACCCGCTTCGTGGAGGAGGAAATCGCTGGACTGCTCGCCACCACCGGCGAACCCCATAAGCGACTCTATTTCGAGCCCGCCGCCGCCCCCGGCGCGCCCCGCACGGCCGGCATAAGGCTGAAAACCACCGACCCGCTGGCGATCGTTGCCCTGGGCAAAGGTCCTGATGCCGCGATCCCGGCAATGAACGAAGCCCCGCCGGAACCCGCATTCTCGATGGATATCGAAGGTCCGGACGGCACCAGGCCGGTCCCCGCCCCCATGCAGGGCACCGTCGTCAGCCTGGACGTGGCGGCAGGCGACACCGTACGCAAGGGCCAATCCGTGCTGGTCATGGAAGCGATGAAGATGCAGCACGAAATCGCCGCCCCGGTCGGCGGCATCGTGCGCGCGGTCACGGTCGCGGTCGGCGACACGGTGTTCGAAGCGCACCCCCTGTTGTTCATCGAGGAAACCGAAGACGCCAGCGGGGTCGCCACGGCAGCAAAGACGATCGACCTGGATCTGATCCGCCCCGATCTGGCGGAAGTGATGGCACGTCAGGCCAAAGCGCTCGATGACGCCCGCCCGGCCGCCGTCGCCCGCCGGCGCAAGACCGGCCAGCGCACCGCGCGGGAAAATCTGGACGACCTGGTCGATCCCGGCTCCTTCGTCGAATACGGCGCGCTGACCATCGCCGCGCGCCGCAGCACCACGCCGATCGCCCAGTTGATCGATGAATCCCCGGCCGACGGCTTCGTCATGGGCCTGGCGCACATCAACGGCGAGGATTTCCAGGAAGACACCAGCCGGGTCGTGGTCGGCGCTTATGACTACACCGTTATGGCCGGCACCCAGGGCAAGAAGAACCACAAGAAACAGGACCGGATGTACGAACTCGCCGAGAAATGGCGGCTGCCGACCCTGATCTTTACCGAAGGCGGCGGCGGGCGCGGCAGCGATCCCGACTATATCTCAATCCTCGGCGGCACCAGCGACACGTTCCACCAGTTCCCTCGGCTGAGCGGCCTGGTGCCGGTGGTCGGCATCGCGTCGGGTCGTTGCTTCGCCGGCAATGCGGTGCTGCTGGGTTGCTGCGACGTCATCATCGCCACCGCAAACGCCACGATCGGCATGGCCGGCCCCGCCATGATCGAAGGCGGCGGGCTGGGCGTCTATCGCCCGGAAGATGTCGGACCAATGAGCATCCAGGTGCCCAACGGCGTGGTGGACATCGCCGTGTCGGACGAACGGGAAGCGGCCCGGGTCGCGCGCCAATATCTGTCCTACTTCCAGGGCCGGGTGAAAGACTGGACCTGCGCCGATCAGCGCCTGCTGCGCCACACTGTGCCGGAAAACCGCATGCGCGCCTATGACATGCGCGCGCTGATCGAAACCCTGGCCGATAGCGGATCGATGCTGGAAATCCGCAAGGGCTTCGGATTCGGCATGATTACCGCGCTGATCCGGGTAGAAGGCCGGCCGATGGGCGTCGTCGCCAACAATCCCCTGCACCTGGGTGGCGCGATCGACAGCGACGCCGCGGACAAGGCGGCGCGGTTCATGCAACTCTGCGATGCGCATGACGTGCCGCTGCTTTACCTGTGCGACACGCCCGGCAACATGGTCGGACCCGAGGCGGAAAAGACCGCCCTGGTCCGCCATTGCGCCCGCGCCTATGTGGTCGGCGCCAACGTGACCGTGCCCACCTTCATGGTCATCACCCGCAAGGCGTATGGCCTCGGCGCGCAGGCGATGGGCGGCGGCAACCTGATGATCGGCGCGTTCTGCGTGTCCTGGCCCACCGGCGAGTTCGGCGGCATGGGCCTGGAAGGCAAAGTAAAGCTCGGCCATCAACGCCAGTTCGCCGCAATCCAGGACCCAGTAGAACGCCTGGCGTTGTACGAAAAACTGGTGGCCGAGGAATATGAGCGCGGTAAGGCCCTGAATGTCGGATCACTGTACGAAGTCGACGACGTGATCGACCCGGCCGAGACCCGCCGCTGGATCGTCGCCGGCTTGCGCGCGATGCCGCCCGCGGTGAAGCGGGCAGGCAAGAAGCGCGGCTGGGTGGACGCGTGGTGAGCGCCCGTCCGGAAGCATGGAAACCTGCGCGGGTCCCGCCGGAACACCGTCAAGCATGACCGCGGCACCGACATTTCGAGGCCGGCAATATCCGCTTCGGCCTGGAAATGCGGCGGCTGCCGGCCGGCGATGAAGAAACGAACGTTCGAGATGTGGGCGGAAGGCGAGAAGTTGACCGGTCACCAAGGGCTGCCCTTGGCCCCGACACCGAACCTGGTCGCGGATTAGGGCGACACCGGACGAACCATATGCCGGATCGGTGAACCGACGATTGTCGCGCTGAAACAACGTCGCGTCGGGGGGCGCACACCGGGAAGCGCGCGGCGTCGATTGGCGCGATAGCGTCCCGCACCGTGTTCGGGCGCGTTTCATATCCAGGTCTGTCGGAAGGCGTGAGAGCGCATTCGCCGCATTCCTGTGTTTGCCCGTGCTCGACACGCGGTCCGCCTCGCGCCGGCACAAGATTTCCGGCCTTCGCGCCATCCCGCTCCTTCCGACCCGCCCCGCCGACCGTTAGCCGCTTCCTTTGCGCCGCAACGATGATACACAGGGATCAACCAGCCCCGCCGGGCGCACCGA
The DNA here is from genome assembly GCA_945861095.1 of Asaia bogorensis. GTDB lineage: Bacteria > Pseudomonadota > Alphaproteobacteria > Acetobacterales > Acetobacteraceae > Rhodopila. Next base: position 10,538 of record CAMATI010000016.1, read on the forward strand.
CGCAAAACAGAGTGAGAGAATTCGACCCATGCCGAAAGCCGACGCCGCCGTCGCGACCGCCGATCGACCAGCAACGCCCGACCATGACGTCATCATCATCGGCGCCGGGATCGCCGGCATGTATCAACTCTATCGCCTGCGGGAATTGGGCCTGTCGGTTCGGGTCTTCGAAACCGGCAGCGGTGTCGGCGGCACCTGGTATTGGAACCGCTATCCCGGCGCGCGCTTCGATTCGGAAAGCTACACTTACGCGTTCGCCTTCTCCGAGGAATTGCTGCAGGACTGGAGCTGGAGCGAGCATTTCGCCGCGCAACCCGAAACCCTGAGCTACCTGGAACACGTCGCCGACCGGTTCGACCTCCGCCGCGACATCCGGTTCAACAGTCGCGTCGCCTCGGCCCATTTCAACGAGGCCGCCAATCTCTGGGACGTGACCCTGGACACCGGGGAGCGCCAGTCCGCCCGCTTCCTGATCACCGCGATCGGGCCGCTGTCCGCCGACACGATGCCTCGCGTGCCCGGGGTCGAGAGCTTCCAGGGCCAGTCCTTCCATACCTATCGCTGGCCGCAGGAACCGGTGGACCTCGCCGGCAAACGGGTCGCGGTGATCGGCACCGGCGCGACCGGCGTGCAGGTCATCCAGACCATCGCGCCCCTGGTTGGACAACTGACGGTGTTCCAGCGCACGCCCAACTGGTGCACGCCGCTGAACAACCGCGCAATCAGCGATGACGAACAGCGCCAGATCAAGGGCAACTACCCGGAACTGTTCAAGCTGCTCCGCACCACCCCCGGGTGCTACATCCACAACGTCGATCCTCGCGGCACGTTCGAGGTGACGGCGGAGGAGCGGGAAGCGTTCTGGGAACAGCGCTACGGCGAGCCCGGCTTCGGCATCTGGCAGGCGAATTTCCACGACATGCTGAACGATCCGGCGGCCAACGCGCTGTTCAGCGCATTCGTCGCCCGCAAAATCCGCGAGCGGGTGAAAGACCCCGCCGTGGCGGATATGCTGATCCCCAAATGCCACGGCTTCGGCATGCGTCGCGTGCCGCAGGAGACCTTCTATTATGAGGCGTTCAACCTGCCGCATGTGAAGCTGGTCGATCTGAAGGCCACCCCGATCGAGCGGATCACCGAGACCGGCATCCGCACCAGCGACACCGATTACGACTTCGACATCATCATCTATGCCACCGGCTTCGATGCCATCACCGGCGCGTTCGACCGGATCGATTTCCGGGGAGTCGGCGGGCAGCGCCTGAAGGACAAATGGGCGGATGGGCCCAAGACCTATCTGGGTATGCAGTCGGCGGGCTTCCCCAACATGCTGACCATTGTCGGGCCGCACAACGCCTCCACCCGCTGCAACATCCCTCGCTGCATCGAGCAGAACGTCGATTGGGCCACCGACCTGGTGCGCCATGCGCGCGACACCGGCCTGTTTCGGTTTGAGGCCACGCCGGCGGCCGAGGCCGAGTGGACCCGTCACATCGACGAACTGGCCGAGGGGATGCTTTACACGGGGATCAATTCCTGGGCGACCGGCATCAACTCCAACGTCGAGGGCAAGACGGTCCGCCGCATCCTGCAATACCAGGGCGGCGCGCCGGCCTATCGGGCGAAGTGCGATGAGGTCGCCGCCAGCGGTTATGCCGGTATGGTGCTGCGCTAGGCCCCCTGTTTCCGAAACGTCCGCCGGAGGGCATCCGAATGCCGCATGTCGTAGACCAGACCAAGGCGCTGGCCGCTTTCCAGCGCGCCGCCGCCAGTGAACGGGAGGAATTCGACGATTTCTTCCTGACTCGGTTGCTGGGGTTGGAGATTACCTATCCCGGCGATGCCTGCGAGGTGGCGTTCGATGTTCAGGACTTCATGTTCAATCCTCGCGGCGGGGTGCATGGCGGGGTGCTGGCGACGGCTTTGGACATTTGTATGGGGCACCTGATCAATCACAACACCGGGCCTGGGGCGACCTTGGAACTGAAGGTGCAGTATCTTGCGCCGGTCAGTAGCGGGCGGGTGATCTGCCGGGGGGAGGCTTTGCGGCGGGGTGGGACTTGGTTTTTGAAGGCGGAGGCTCGTTCGGCTGAGGGGACGTTGATTGCGTTTGCGACTTCGACGTGGAAGGTGTTGAAGAAGCCGGCGATAGCGAAAACATAGGCGATTGGTGGCCCGACCCGGGGCGCCCCGAACCGCGTGGGAGATGCCGAATTTCCCGAGCGTCAAGCCCGCATTGACCGGTGTGGGACTTGCGTAAGTGGACGACGCGGTCGATCCCGGACCTCCCCCAGCGACGCGTTTAGCGACGGTCCAAGAAACAATCTGCGGTTCGGGAGCGAGGGCACGCCCACCCCAGCAGGCGTGCCCCTAACCCGCCTCCACCAGCGGGCCTATATCCACCCAATCCCGAAACGACCGACCGCTCGGCCGGTCCGGTTCCATTCGATCGGTCAGACTATTGCGCCGTGATGCCGCCATCGACGATCAGGCCCGCGCCGTTCATGTAGCCCGCGTCATCCGACGCCAGAAACACGATCCCCTTGGCGATGTCCGACGGCACGCCGAGCCGCCCCCAGGGCACGCTCGCCAGCACGGTGAGCCTTGACGCTTCCGGATCGTTGGTGCCGGTCTGTTGCGCGCGCGCGACGAAGGTGCTCTGGCCCATGTCGGTCTGGATCAGGCCCGGATGGATCGAGTTCACGCGGACGCGATAGCCCTTTCGTCCGAACTCCAGCGCCGCCGACTTGGTGAACAAGGTGACGCCGCCCTTGGTCATCGAATACAGCGGGTCTAGCTGCGAGCCAACCACGCCGGCGATGGACGCCAGGTTGACGATCGCGCTGCCATGTTCGCTGCTTTTCGCAGCCTCCCGCAAGGCGGAGACCGCCATCCTGGTGCCCAGGAACACGCCGGTCATGTTCACCGCGACCAGCTTGTCCCACTCGGCCATGCTGATGTCCTCGATCCCTTTGCCGATGAAGACGCCGGCGTTGTTGACCAGGACATCGAGCTTGCCGAATTTTCCCGTCGCGGTGTTCACGGCGGCGGTCCAGTCATCCTCCTTCGTCACGTCCAGATGGACGTATTCGGCCTGCCCGCCGGCGGCATTGATCTCCGCCACCGTTTGCCGGCCGCGGTCATCCAACACGTCGCCGATCACCACCTTGGCGCCGGCTGCGGCCATAAGCCGAGCGGTTTCCCCGCCGATGCCGCGCGCGGCGCCGGAGATCAGGGCGACCTTGCCATCCAGACGACTCATCCTCGTTTCCCCCATGATTGCGGCGCGGGGATTTCTATCCGCGCCGAACGCTTACGAATTCATGTTTTCCATGTGCCCGGTCAATCTGGGCACCGTGGCTGGACGGGCACCATGGCTGGGTATGCCCAGCAAGTCGAGAGCGCCGCGGCCGGCTTGGGGGTGTCGTGATCCGCGGGGGGCTGTCGGAGCAAACAGCAAGTGCTGGCTGGCAGTATCAGACTAAAGCGCACAGTTCCGGGTGCCGCCCTACCCTTGGATCAAGCGCTCCGACCTGTACGCCAAGCCACTTGCCATTTCGTCCAAAGAACGCTGACCGCAACCCCTACCCAAAAGCCCCCACCTCATGCGTAATCGCCGTAGCAATCTCCCGAACCATCCCAAACAACACCCGCATCGGCGCGAAAATCTCCTCATGCTCCCGCGTATAAGCCGCCGTCGCCCGAGGCCCAGCCGCCTCCCCATAATCCCGTTCCGCCGACGGATCGGGCGCCGCCGGAAAAATCTCCGCCAGAATCCGCAACGACTCCTCAATATCCAACCGCAAGATCGCCGCCTCCAGCACCGCCCGGGTCACCCCATGCCGCGGTGAAAAGTCAGAAATCTCCGTCGCCAGCAACCAGATCCGATGGATCAACGCCAGCCGCAGAGCATGCAGCAGCACCTCCCGCGTCGCCATCCGGGGCGCATCCGGCCAAGCCACCCGCAACGCCAGATGATCCGCCGAAATCCGCCGGAACATCGACTGAGCATCCGCCCAGATCCCCAACCGCTCCAACGCGCGCGCCACCGACACCAGCGCCTCCCGCCGGCCCGGCCGCCGCGTCTGAGCCGCCCGGTCGAACCAACTTCCCGGGTCCAACGTCGCGATCACCGCCCGCAGCACATCGATATCCGAATGCGCCAACCCATGCGCCGCCAGGTCCAACGCCCGATGAAACCGCCGGCTCTTCTCGCGCATATCGGAGAAAATCTCCGGATGCCGAGACGCCGCCGCCCCCAATCCCTGCAACGTGTTCGCGCACCACCCAAGCTGCTGCAAAATCGCGTTGTTCGGAATCGCCCGCAGCTCCCGCGGATGGCGGATCCGCGCCGCACTCCCCATCCCATCGGACTGCCGAGCGGCCGGGCGCGACCCGGTCGCATCGAACAAAGCCGGCCCGAAGGCACCGAGCAGAGCGCCATACCCAGCGTCCTCGACCAGGCCCTCCATGGCTACGCGGATCGTGGCAAAGAAATCGGCCGAGAAATCGGGATCGGCATAGACCGGATCCTCGATCGAGCCCGCCGCCGGATCATACGTTTGTTCTGCGATCCGAGTCACCGTGGCCAGAGCCAACTCCGGCGTGCCAAACAGCAAATACCCATCGCCCCCCTGAAACGCACTCTCCTCCCTTACCGCCAACCCCGCTCGGCTTAACGCCTGCCGCGAAGCAGTCGGCGACAAATACTTAAGTCGATCCGCCAGGGACCCCGGATGCGCCCCCCGCCCGACGCTTTCGCCATGCGTGTCGAACAGGATCACCTCGACCCCGGAAATCCCGTGTTTCGCTAGCGTCTCGCCGATCTTCAGGCGCAACCGTTCGATCAGGTAGCTGGCGGCGAGCTGGCCGATATAGCGGCCGGAATCCGAATAGCCGAACTGCAAGGCCAGGCGCCCGGTGGATTTCAGATAGGCGCGGTAATGCGGGCTGCGCAGCGCCTCATCAAGCACGATGGCGCCTTTTTCCAGCGCCTCCGCCGTTTCGAACAGCGGGCTGATTTCGACGTGCTGATCGACGCCGAACAGTTTCGCCAGCCACAGGGCGGCGAGCAAGGTGTAACCGGTCTCGGTTTCCGCGATCAGGAAGCGCACGGGAACCGAGCCGTCGACGTGCTTCACGATCTGCGCCACGGTCATCATCAGCTTGGCGGCGGACGCCTGCTCCGCCACCAGCGCGCCGAAATCGACCGGCACGGGCTGCACAGTGTCCAACGCGGCATTGATCTTGGCGAACAGAGCGCGCCGGTGCGAAGGATCCTCCGGCGGGTCGGCGATCCCCAGGCGCTGGCGGACCACATTGTGCAACTGCGCCGCGTTCAGGCGCGTATGCGTATGCGCCAAGGCCAGCCCGTGCGAAACCAGCCCGGCACGCGCCACGGCCAGCCCCTGCTTGTCTGCATCCGTCGCGGCGGCGGCGATCGCGGCCTCGAACAGCGGCAACAACGGCGCGGGGGATGTCAGCGCCGTGTCGCGCCCGTCGATCAACTCGTGGGCAAAGGCCGCGACCATGGTGGGGTCGGGCTGGGTCGGGCAAGCCTCGATCTGGCGCCCGGTCACGTCCAGCGCCTGTTGCACGCGTTCGGCCAGCGCGTCGCTCCCGGCGACCTGGCCCAGCAGGCGCTCCAGTTGCAGCCGCTTCATCTGAAGCCGCAGCCGCAAGGTGTCCCACCAGCCGATATCGGTGCGCCCATCGGTGTCGTAGCCAACCCAGGTGGACAAGATCACCGGCCGCGGTGTCAGCTCCATCCACCGATCTGGCCAGGCGGACCGAGCCACATCCAGCAGCGCGGCGTTGAACCGATCGATGGCGTCGCGCCCATGCTTAATCGCCACCAGCGCCCGGTCGAATTCCTCCCGCAGCGTGATCGCCGGCGGCCGATGCGACCCGCTGATCGGCACGGGGCGGCCGCTCGCGGTGTCGGCCAGTGCCTGGCCGATCGGTTCTGGCAAGGCGAAAGTGGGATGCGCGGTAAAGACCGCGGCAAACCGAGGCCGCTCCACCAAAGACTGGTAATCCGCCCAACGCACGGGGGAATCGTTGGGGTCCGGACGCAACAGGGTCTGCGCCAGCCCCCGCAAAATCGCCTGGTTCGCCGCCGGATCGACCCCACCGACATAGCGCGCCAACCGCTCGGCCCGCGCCGCGAAGGCACCATCGCGCAGATGGCCGATCAGGGCGGCGATCATGCCGTGATCCAGGCTGCCCTGGTCCATGCGCCTTGTGATCGCCAGGGCGACCAGCAGGACCGGATTGCCGAACGGGTCTTCGGCGACCCGCGCGCCTAAACGCGCGGTAAGATCAAGCAGTTCCTGGGCTTGAACAGCAGCCAGGTCGAGGGGGGCGACATCGGGCATAAACAAAATCTGGCAAAAATTGTGCGGTGCAGCAATAGGCAAAACGACACAAAAACATTCCCTTGCTGCGACGCATCACTCCTGACAACATCCACCGAAGCGAGGCGCTGCGCCCCACGGTCCGGGTTCGGCGCCCAGGGTAAGGCTCGGTGCGCGCCTTCGCCCGAGATCGTGTCGTAGCCCGGAACGGCAACCACGGTTCGCAACCCATTCCCGGCCGGCCCCCCGCTCGGCCTATCGCGCAAGGAAGGCGAACCAGGTTGGCCGACATTTCCACCCCACGCGGCATGATCATTCCTCCGCCGGACATGGCGTCCCGCACGCCGGAAGCACTGCGTGCGGCCATCCTGACCAAGCTGACGTCGCATGTGGGCAAGCGCCGCTCGATCGCGACCGAGCGGGACTGGTTGCTCGCCACCGCCATCGCGGTGCGCGATCTGGCCGTGGATCGGTGGCTGGCCAGTATCGATGCGGCGTATCAGCAGGGCGAAAAGCGAGTCTATTACCTGTCGCTGGAATTCCTGATCGGGCGGCTGTTGTTCGACAATCTGAACAATCTGGGCATCATGGACGCGGTGCGGCAGGCGCTGGACGGGCTGGACGTCGATTTGGACCGCCTGCGTGCGCTGGAGCCCGACGCGGCCCTGGGCAATGGCGGTCTGGGCCGCCTGGCGGCCTGCTTCATGGAAAGCATGGCGACCCTGGGCATTCCCGCGCACGGCTACGGCATCCGCTACGACCACGGGCTGTTCCGCCAGGTCATCAAGAACGGCTGGCAGGAAGAATACCCGGAAGAATGGCTGTCCTTCGGCAATCCGTGGGAATTCGAGCGCCCGGAGGTGCAATACGACATCGGCTTCGGCGGCTCGGTCGAGACCATGCGCGGCGACGGCGAAACCGATCACCACACCTGGCACCCGGCCGAAACGGTGGAGGCGGTCGCCTACGACACGCCGTCGGTCGGCTGGCGCGGGCGGCGGGTCAATACGCTGCGGCTGTGGTCGGCGCGACCGGTGGACCCAATGCGGCTGGACGTGTTCAACCACGGCGACCATGCCGGCGCGTTGGCATCGCGGGTGCGGGCCGAGGCGATCTCCAAGGTGCTGTATCCGTCCGACGCCACCCCCGCCGGCGAGGAATTGCGCCTGCGTCAGGAGTATTTCTTCGCATCCGCCTCGCTGCAGGACCTGGTGCGCCGCCACATCAAGGCGTTCGGCGACATTTTCTCCATTCCGGAAAAGACCGCGATTCAGTTGAACGACACCCATCCGGCGATCGCGGTGGCGGAATTGATGCGGATCCTGATCGATCTGTACCATGTGCCCTGGGCGGATGCCTGGCGCATGACTCAGGCCACGTTCTCCTACACCAACCACACGCTGCTGCCGGAAGCCCTGGAAACCTGGCCGGTGCCGCTGATGGAGCGGCTGCTGCCCCGGCATATGCAGATCATCTACATGATCAACGCCAGGCATCTGGCGGACGTGCATGCCAGGTATCCCGGCGATGACGGGTTGATGTCGCGCGTGTCGATCATCGACGAACAGCGCGGCCGGCGCGTGCGCATGAGCCATCTGGCCTTCCTCGGCTCGCATCGGGTGAACGGGGTGTCGGCGTTGCATACCGATCTGATGCGCGAAACCGTGTTCCGCGACCTGCACGGGCTGCGGCCCAATCAGATCCTCGCCGTTACCAATGGCATCGCCTTCCGTCGTTGGCTGCATGAAGCGAACCCCAGGCTGACAGCGCTGCTGGTCGATGCGGTGGGTCCGCGCGTGCTGGACCGGGAAGACACGCTGACCGATCTGCGCGCGCTCGCGTCCGACAAGTCGTTTCAGGAACGCTTCGCCGCCGCGCGCCTGGCCAACAAGACCGACCTGGCGGCCCTGATCCGCCGGGAGACCCATATCCGGGTCGATCCCAGTGCGTTGTTCGACGTGCACATCAAACGCATCCACGAATACAAGCGGCAACTGCTGAATATTCTGGAAACCGTGGCACTTTACAACGCGATCCGCACGCATCCGACCTATGACTGGGTGCCGCGCGTGAAACTGTTCGCCGGCAAGGCCGCCGCCAGCTACCACCAGGCCAAGCTGATCATCAAGCTGGCGCACGACGTCGCCCGCGTCATCAACAGCGATCCCGTCGTGCGGGATCGGCTCAGTCTGGTGTTCCTGCCCAACTACTCGGTCAGCCTGGCGGAGGCGATCATTCCGGCCAGCGATTTGTCGGAACAGATCTCCACCGCCGGTATGGAAGCGTCCGGCACTGGCAACATGAAGCTCGCGCTGAACGGGGCGTTGACCATCGGCACCCTGGATGGCGCGAATATCGAAATGCGCGACCACGTCGGCGCCGACAACATGTTCATCTGCGGCCTGACCGCCGCCGAAGTGGAAGCCAGCCGGTCGCGCGGGATCGACTCCACCGCCGCCATCGCCGCCTGCCCGGCGTTGCAGGAGGTGTTGGAGGCGATCGGCGGCGGGGTCTTCTCGCCGGATGAGCGGGACCGCTACGCCGGATTGGTGGATGGATTGCGCCACCATGACTACTTCATGGTCTGCGCGGATTTTGAATCGTACTACCGTGCCCAGCGCGATGCCGGGGCGTTGTGGCGCCGGCCCGATGCCTGGTGGCGATCGGCCATCATGAACACGGCCGGCATGGGGTGGTTTTCGTCCGACCGCGCGATCCGAGACTATGCCGAGCAGGTGTGGAGCGTTCCGGTTTGGCGGGAGGACTGACGGGGGTGGCGGGCCGGGTGGCGGCCACCGACATCGAGACGAACGCCGCCGTCGAGGCGAACGTCGCCTGCGAGGCGATCGTCACCGCTCGCCACGCCGATCCGTTCGCGATCCTGGGTCCGCACCCGGCGCCCGGAGGCGGCACGGTGGTGCGCGCCTTCGTGCCGGATGCCGATCGCCTGATCCTGGTGCGGGAAGGGGGGCTGCCTCCCCTGCCCTTCGAACGCCGCCACGATGCGGGGTTTTTCGAGCTTCATCTGCCTGAGCCCAGGCCCGCCGGCGCGGCGCCCATCCCGACACCAACACCAACACCAACACCGACATCCTACCGCCTGCGCGCCGAAAACGCCGCCTCCACCAGGGAATTCCACGACCCCTATGCTTTCCCGCCTCTGTTGGGGCCGCTGGACGATCACCTGCTGGTGGAGGGCACCCATCGGCGCCTGTATGACCATCTGGGCGCTCACACCCGCCACCACGCAGGCGTCGACGGCGTGCATTTCGCGGTCTGGGCGCCGAACGCGGCCCGCGTGTCCGTGGTCGGGGACTTCAACCATTGGGATGGCCGCCGCCATCCGATGCGCAAGCGGGTCGATAGCGGCATCTGGGAAATCTTCCTCCCCGAGCTTTCGACCGGCACCGTCTACAAATACGAAATCCTCGCCCGGGACGGCACGATCCAGCCCCTGAAGGCCGATCCGTTCGGATTCGCCGCTGAGATGCGCCCGTCCACCGCCTCGGTGGTCGCATCGGCCGACCCGTTTCCCTTCGCCGCCGCCCCGCCCCGCCCCGCCGATCCACGGCGCGCGCCGATGTCCGCCTATGAGGTGCATCTGGGCTCCTGGCGCCTAGGACCGGACGGACGCTTTCTCACATATGACGAACTCGCCGACAGCCTGATCCCGTACGCGGCCGATCTCGGATTCACCCATCTGGAACTGCTGCCGATCACTGAACATCCGTTGGATGCCTCCTGGGGCTATCAGCCGATCGGCCTGTTCGCCCCCACCGCCCGCTTTGGCGATCCCGCCGGTTTCGCCCGTTTCGTCGATCGCGCGCATGAAGCGGGCCTCGGCATCATCCTGGACTGGGTGCCGGCGCATTTCCCGACCGACCCGCACGGGCTGGCGCATTTCGACGGCGCGCCGCTTTACGAGCACGCCGACCCCCAGCGCGGCTTCCATCCCGACTGGAACACCGCGATCTACGATTTCGGCCGGGCGGAGGTTGCGAATTTCCTGATTGCCTCGGCGCTCTACTGGCTGGACCGGTTCCGGATCGACGCGCTACGGGTCGATGCCGTCGCGTCCATGCTGTATCTGGACTACTCGCGCGGCCCTGGCGGCTGGACCGCCAATGCGGATGGGTCCAACGACAACCGCGATGCCGTCGCCTTCCTGAAACGTTTCAATGATGTCGTCGGCACCGCCCATCCCGGCACCCTGACCATCGCCGAGGAATCCACCGCCTGGCGCGGCGTTTCCCACAAGCTGGACCAGGGCGGCCTGGGATTCGGTTTCAAATGGAACATGGGGTGGATGCACGACACCTTGGACTACATGGCGCTGGACCCGGTGCATCGGCGCTGGCACCACAACAAGATGACGTTCGGCCTTGTCTACGCGTTTTCGGAAAATTTCGTGCTGCCGCTGTCGCATGACGAGGTCGTGCACGGCAAGCGCACCATTCTCGGCCGCATGCCGGGCGATCCCTGGCAGAAATTCGCCAATCTTCGGGCCTACTACGCTTTCATGTGGGCGCAGCCCGGCAAGAAGCTGTTGTTCATGGGCCAGGAATTCGGCCAACTGAACGAATGGAACGAGGATGCCAGCCTCGACTGGCACTTGCTGGATCACGGCCCGCACATGATGCACCATCGGGGCATCCGCGACCTGATCCGCGACCTGAACCGGTCGTACCGCACGCAACCTTCCCTGCATGCCCGCGATTGCGAAGCCGAGGGCTTCCGCTGGATCGTTGCCAACGACCGCGACCAGTCGGTGTTCGCCTGGCTGCGTCTGTCCCCCGATGCGCCACCGGTTGCCATCATCGTCAATTTCACCCCAGTGCCGCGCCCGTCCTATCGGATCGGCCTGCCCGAGCCAGGGCATTGGCGCGAAATCCTCAACACCGACAGTCTGGACTACGGCGGCGGCGGCCTCGGCAATCTGGGCGGAGTGACCGCCGAACCGATCCCATCGCACGGATTTCCCGCCTCGGTCACGGTCATGGTGCCGCCGCTCGCCGCCGTCTATTTTGTCTTTGAACCCGCGTAAACCGTTCAATGTCTGTCCGGAAACATAGTGTGCCTTTTCAGCGGGCTACCAATAGGTCGCTGGCAGGCGCGGGCCCGCAAGCGATGCGGGGCCATCGATGAGGGCCCGTAACGCACCAGACGCCCATGGTAGCGCACTGAAAAGGTGCACTATGTTCCCGGACAGACACTCAGGCACAGGAACCGCGCCATGCCACCACCCATCACCGCGCTCGCCCGGACCACCATGGCGTATGTGCTGGCCGGCGGCCGCGGGTCGCGCCTGCGGGAACTGACGGATGTGCGTGCCAAACCCGCCGTATATTTCGGCGGCAAGAGCCGGATCATCGACTTTGCCCTGTCCAACGCGGTGAATTCCGGGATCAGGCGGATCGGCGTCGCCACCCAGTACAAGGCGCACAGCCTGATCCGCCACCTGAACCGTGGCTGGAACTTCTTCCGCCAGGAACGCAACGAAGGCTTCGACATCCTGCCCGCGTCTCAACGCTCCGGCGGCGAATGGTATGCCGGCACCGCCGACGCGGTGTTCCAGAACATCGACATCATCGAGGGTTATGCACCCAGCCTGATCGTGATCCTGGCCGGCGATCATATCTACAAGATGGATTACGGGCCGATGCTGGCCCAGCATGTCGACCAGGGCGCGGACGTGACGGTGGGCTGCATCGTCGTGCCGCGCCATGAAGCCAGCGGCTTCGGCGTGATGGATGTCGATGCCAACGACCGCATCACGTCGTTCGTGGAAAAGCCCGCCGATCCGCCCGCCATGCACGACCGACCGGACATGTCGCTGGCATCGATGGGCATCTACGTGTTTTCCACCAAATTCCTGATCGAGCAGTTGCGGCGCGATGCCGCCGATCCACAATCCAGCCGCGATTTCGGCAAGGACATCATTCCGTATCTCGTACAAAATGGCAAGGCCGTGGCGCATCCGCTGGAACGCTCCTGCCGCCGCTCCGGCTATGAAAGCGAGGACTACTGGCGCGATGTCGGCACCGTGGACGCCTATTTCGATGCCAATATAGACCTGACCAACGCGCTGCCGGCGCTGGACCTGTACGACCACGACTGGCCGATCTGGACCTATGCCGAGATCACCCCACCCGCCAAGTTCGTCCATGACATCGACGGACGACGGGGGGAGGCGATTTCCTCGCTCGTTTCCGGCGGCTGCATCATCTCTGGCGGCACCGTGCGCAACACGTTGTTGTTCACGAATGTCCGGGTCCACTCCTATGCCCGGGTCGATGGCGGCGTGATCCTGCCCAACGCCGATATCGGCCGCGGCGCCCGCCTGAGCCGGGTGATCGTCGAAAAGGGCGTCCGCATTCCCCCGGGCCTGATCGTGGGCGAGGACCCCGTGGAAGATGCGCGCCGCTTCGCCCGCACGGAAAAGGGCGTCTGCCTGATCACCCAGCCCATGATCGATCGCCTGACCGCGTGAGCACGATCCAGGTCCTGGCCGTCGCCTCCGAACTCTTTCCCCTGATCAAGACCGGCGGTCTGGCCGATGTCACGGGCGCCCTGCCGTTGGCTCTGGCGGCCGAAGGCGTGCGGACCGTCACGTTGGTCCCCGGCTATCCGTCCGTGCTGGCAGCATTGCCAACCGCCGAGGTCATCCACCGCATTCCCGACCTGTTCGGCGGCCCCGCTCGGCTGTTGCACGGAACGGCATCAGGGCTCGAACTGGTGGCGGTGGAGGCCCCGCATTTGTATCAACGCCCCGGGAACCCCTATGTCGGGCCGGACGGACGGGACTGGTACGACAACGCGGTGCGCTTCGCCGGACTGGCGCGCGCGGCGGTCTCGCTGGCGACTCGCGCGGTGGCAACTGGCCCCGGGACGAATGGCCCCAGGACAAGTGGTCCTTTGGCGGACTTCGTCCCCGACATCGTGCATGCTCATGACTGGCAGGCCGGCCTGGTCCCGGCGCTGCTCCATTACGGCGGCGGACCACGCCCCGGCACCGTCATGACCGTGCACAACCTGGCCTTCCAGGGCCTGTTTCCGGCCGACCTGCTGGGTCTGCTGGGACTGCCCCCCACCGCCTGGGCGATCGACGGGGTCGAGTTCCATGGATCGATCAGCTACCTGAAGGCCGGCCTCGCCTTGGCCGATCGCATCACCACCGTGTCCCCCACCTACGCGACTGAAATCCGGACACCGGATGGCGGCATGGGCCTCGACGGGCTGCTGCGCGCCCGGTCCGGTGTGCTGCATGGCATCCTCAACGGCATCGACGATCAGGTCTGGAATCCGGCCGCGGACACGCTGATCGCGGCGCCCTTCGACATCCGCCGTATCGCCCGACGCGCCGTCAACAAGCAGACCGTGCAGGACCGCTTCGGCCTGACCCGCGCGCCCGGCACGTTGCTGCTGGGGGTCATCAGTCGGCTGACCTGGCAGAAGGGGCTCGATCTGCTGCTGGACGAACTCGCGCCCATCCTGGATCTCGGGGTCCAGCTTGCCGTGCTCGGCACCGGCGACGCGGCGATGGAGGCCCGGTTTACCGCCGCCGCCGCCACCCATCCCGGGCAGGTCGGCTGCGTGATCGGCTATGACGAAGGACTGGCGCATCAGATGCAGGCCGGGATCGACGCCCTGCTGGTCCCGTCCCGCTTCGAGCCATGCGGCCTGACCCAGCTTTGCGCGCTGCGCTATGGCGCCCTGCCGGTGGTGGCGCGGGTCGGCGGTCTGGCCGACACCGTCATCGATGCGAACGAGGCGGCGCTTGCCGCCGGCATCGCCACCGGCATCCAGTTCTCGTCCGGCATGCTGCTGCCCGCCATCGAGCGCGCGGTGGCGCTGTGGCGAGACCCCGACATGTGGACCCGCATGCGCCGCAACGCCATGCGCGCCGACGTGTCCTGGCGCCGGCCGGCGGCGCATTACGCCAGCCTGTATCGCGATCTGATCGCCCAACGGGGTGCCGAAAGGGGCGCCGGACAGGGTGTCGGCCCGGATGCCAAACAGGGTATCGGACGCGATATATGACCGGCTTCGCTGTCGCGGAAGGATGGCCGGAACCGCTTGGCGCCTCGGTCGATCCAACGGGGTTGAATGTCGCGGTCGTCTCCACCCAGGCCAGCGCCATCGCGGTCTCGGTCTATGATGCGACCGACCGTGAAATCGCTCGTCTGCCGCTTCCGGGCCGCACCGGTGATGTCTTCCATGGCCATATCGCCGGACTGGGAGTCGGCACGCGGTATGGATTGCGGGCGTTCGGCCCTTGGGACAAGGCGCGCGGCCATTGGTTCAACCCGGCCAAACTGCTGGTCGATCCCTACGCGACGGCGCTGGACCGCCCGTTCCGGCTGCATCCGTCGCTGTTTGACGGGGACACGCCCGACCCCACCGACACCGCGCCGTTCGTCCCGAAAGCCATCGTCGAGGCCGATTCGCCACCGCTCCCGCCGCCTCCCCGGTTCGACTGGGATCGACAGGTCGTCCAGGAACTGCATGTGCGCGGCTTCACCATGCGCCACCCGGCGATTCCCCCGGCCCTGCGCGGCACCTTCGCCGGCCTCGCGCATCCGGCCGCGATCGCGCATCTGACCGGCCTGGGCATCACCGCGGTGGAGTTGCTGCCCGTCGCCGCCTGGGTCGATGAACGCCATTTGCCGCCCTTGGGGCTGACCAATTACTGGGGCTACAACCCGATCGGTTTCCTGGCCCCCGACCCCAGGCTCGCCCCGGGCGGATGGACAGAGATCCGCGCCGCCGTCGATGCCCTGCACGCGGCCGGCATCGCCGTCATCCTCGATGTCGTGCTCAACCACACCGGCGAGAGCGACGCGTTCGGCCCCACATTGTCCCTGCGCGGGCTGGACGACGCGCTGTACTACCGCCGGACCGGCGACGACCCGCCGCGTTACGTCAACGACACCGGCTGCGGGCACACCTTGGCGCTGGACCGGCCCTGGGTCTGGCGGCTGGCCCTGGACGCGTTGCGCCATTGGGCCATGCGCACCGGCGTGGACGGGTTCCGTCTGGACCTAGCCACCATTCTGGGACGCCGCGACACCGGCTTCGATCCAGCCGCCTCGCTGCTGGCCGCCATCGCCGCCGATCCCGTGCTGTCGGGCCGCGTGATCATCGCCGAACCCTGGGATATCGGCCCCGGCGGCTATCAACTGGGCGCGTTTCCCGCCGCCTGGGGCGAGTGGAACGACCGCTATCGCGACACCGTCCGCCGGTTCTGGCGCGGCGATCCCGGGATGCTGGGCGCGCTTGCCACGCGCTTCGCGGGGTCCGCCGATGTCTTCGCGTCGCGGCATCGTCCACTGACGCGGGGCATCAATTTCATCACCGCGCATGACGGGTTCACCCTGGCCGACCTCGTCGCCCACGCCCACAAGCACAACACCGCCAACGGCGAGGAAAACCGCGACGGCACCGATGAGAACTTCAGTTGGAACCACGGCGTCGAGGGGCCAACCACCGACCCCGCGATCCGGAGCGCCCGTGCCCGCGACATCCGCGCCTTGCTGGCCACCTTGCTGTTGTCTCGGGGTACGCCGATGCTGTCGATGGGCGACGCGTGCGGGCGGACCCAAGGCGGCAACAACAACGCCTACGCGCAGGACAACGAGACGGCCTGGTTCGATTGGGCTTGTCTCGACACGGGCCTGCGGGATTTCACCACCCGCCTGATCGCGCTGCGCCGGTCGCTGCCCTGCCTGCGCGGTCCGCGGCCGCTGACCGGCGGGCCGGTGGACGAAACCTCGATCCCCGATGTCACCTGGCTGTCGCAAGACGCGCATCCCATGGCCGACGCCGATTGGTGGGACAGCGAGCGTCGGACCCTGGTGGCGATGCTGCATGGCGCCGATCCGGGTGGGGACGGTTCCGATGGAACCTGTGCGGATGCGGCCGATCCGGGCGGGGCCAGACCGAACGGGGACACGGTGCTGGTGGTTCTGCACGCCGGTCGAGAGCCGGTCAGCCTCACCCTGCCCCCGCCACCGGCCGGGTCGCACTGGCGCGTGGCGATCGACACGGCCGAACCGGACCGGACCGGCGCTCTGGACGGCACCATCGCCGTCGCCGCCCGTTCGGTCCTGTTGCTTCGCGCCCACCCCACGCCGGCCACCGAACGCCGATCCGGTGTGTCCTCGGACGCGCTGGAGCACCTGGCCGCCAAGGCGGGCATCGCGGCATCCTGGTGGGACCTGTCCGGACAGGAGCATCGGACCGGCGACGACACCAAGCGGGCCTTGTTGACATCGATGCATCTGCCGTGCGCCACGTTGGACGATTGGCGCGACAGTCTGCATCGACTGACCGCGCCACGGCCGCTTCCGGTGGCGCTGACCACGATCGTGGGCCAACCCATCCAGGTGCCGATCGGCCCGCTGCACCGCCCCACCTGGGTCACGCTGCGGGCGGAAGACGGGACCATCATCCGCTTCCCGACCTCCAAAATCCCGAGGGGCGGCGGCGCGCTGACCTTGCCGCCTCCGCCGATGGGACGCCACCAACTGACCCTGGACGACGACACGGCAGCGACCTGCCACCTGACCGTGGCGCCGGCGCGCTGCCATCTGCCGGATGAACTCGCGGCCGGACAGCGCCGGTTCGGCATCGCCGCGCATCTCTATACGTTGCGAGGCCAGCAGGATCAGGGCATCGGCGATTTCTCCACCCTGGCCGAACTGGGCGAGGCCGCCGCGCGGGCGGGGGCGGCGGTGGTCGGGATCAATCCGCTGCATGCCCTGTTTCCCGGCGACCGGTCCCGCGCCAGCCCCTATCACCCATCTCATCGCGGCTTTCTCGACCCGATCTACATCGACATCGCCGCCCTGCTCGGCGTCGCCCCCGGCGCGTTCGCGGCCCTGTCGGACCCCACCATGGTGGACTATCCCGCCGTCTGGTCCGTGAAACAGCGCGCGCTGGAAGCCGCGTTCGCCGCCGGCGGCGCCGACGATCCCGCCCTGGATGCATTCGTCGCGGCGGGCGGTGATGCTCTGCGCGATTTCGCCCGCTTCGAGGCCATCGCCGCCCACCGCGGCAACACGCATTGGCGGACCTGGCCCGCATCCCTGCGCCATCCCACGTCCCCCTGCGTCGCCGCCTTCGCCGACCGGCACGCCCGCGCCATCCGTTTTGTCTGCTACATGCAGATGCTGGCCGACCGGCAATTGGGCCAGGCAGCGGCGCGATCCGCATCCGCCGGCCTGTCGATCGGGCTTTACCGGGACCTCGCGGTCGGTTGCGCACCCGATGGGGCCGAAGCCTGGGCCTGTCAGGACATGATGCTCGATGGCGTGTCGGTGGGCGCGCCACCCGATCCCTTCGCCGCCGCCGGCCAGGTCTGGGGTCTGCCGCCGCCCGATCCGCTGGCAATGGCGCGCGACGGGTTCGCCGGGTTCGCCGCCCTGATAGCGGCCAATCTGCGCCACGCCGGCGCGTTGCGGATCGACCATGTGCTGGGCCTGCGCCGGTTGTTTCTGGTCCCCGAGGGCGCGCGCGGCTCCGATGGCACCTACCTCGATTTTCCCTTCCACCATCTGCTGGGCCAACTGACCCTGGCAAGCGTCCGCGCCCGCTGCCTGATCGTGGGGGAGGACCTGGGCACCGTCCCCGACGGCATCCGCGACCGCCTGAACGAGGCCCGGGTCCTGTCCTATCGCGTGTTGTGGTTCGAGCGGGACGGACCAACCTTCCGTCCCCCCGCGACGTGGCCTGCCTTGGCGGCTGCCTGCGTGTCCACCCACGACCTGCCGACCCTGGCAGGCTGGTGGAACGGCGCCGACATCGCCGAACAGCGGGATCTGGGCTTCCTGGACAACCAAACGGTCGCAACCGCCCGCCAGGAGCGCCAGACCGAAAAAGCAGCCCTGGTCGCCTTTGCGCGCGCGGAGGGCGTGGCGGACGGTGCCGCCACTCTCGACGCAACCGACCCACCTGACGCCGCCATGCATGCCCTGATCGCCGCCACACCCTGCGTTCTGGCCCTGGTGCAGGCCGACGACCTGGCGAGCGAGCCAATTGGCGTCAATCTTCCCGGCACGGACACGGAGCGCCCCAACTGGCGCCGCCGCCTTCGGATGCCCGTGGCGGCGCTGTTCGGCTCCCCGGACACATCACCGGCCTTGACCGCCATGCGTTCGGCCGGTCGTGCCAACGGGCCGGCGTGGGTCAAACCACCCGACGGAACCAAGGACCCATAGGCGTCGCCCCCGTCATTGCTGGACTTGATCCCCCAACCCGCCCCCAGCCGTCAAAACGGGCGGTACCCGGTCATCGCCGCGGTCGGATGCGACAACAGGATACGTGGCCTTGATGTCAAACAATCGCTCTCCACCCAGGGTGGCGCCGAACCAGGACCGTGACAGACCAATCGCCAAACACGGGTCCGGCGCTCGTGGGCCTGTCCCCGACGCGACGATGCCCTATTGTGGTCCCGGGCGTACAGGAAAGAGACACGCATGAGCGATCCAGTCGCGGCGGTGACCGAGGCAGAGGCAACCGGCGAGATCGCGGCGATCTTCGCCGACATTCGCGCGGTCTACGGCGTCAGCGTCGTCAACCTCGTCTGGCGGCATCTGGCGACGATTCCGGGCGCGCTGCCCTGGGCCTGGGGCACGCTGCGCCCGCTTTATGTCGCGGGCATTATCGCCGAGGAAGCCGACGCCCTGCGGGCCGAGCGCAGGCTGCCAGTCATTCCGCCGGTGCCAGCCGAGGTTTTCGCCGCCGTCGGGCTTGGCCGGGACGACCTGGACCGGATCGGCACCGTGCTGGACGCCTATGAACGGACCAATCCGATGGCGCTCGTGGCGCTTTCGGTGCTGGAGCGGCATCTGACCGATCCACCCGAACCAACCGCCCGTGCTCGCCCCCGGATAACGCCAATCCGGCAGGCGGATGCCGAACTGAACCTGCCGCCGCTGTTGCGGCTGGACCAGATGGCGCCGACGACCGCGGCGCTCGTCCCACGATTGAACCGGATCGGCGCGGTTGGGACCGATCCCGTGCTGGCCAGCATGTATCGCAACCTGGCGCACTGGCCGGCCTATCTGGGGCTGGCGTGGACGCTTCTGGCGCCGTTGGACGCGGAGGGGCGGCTGTCCGCGGCCATCGCCGATACGCTCGCCACCGCACGGATGCGCGCCCAGGCGATGGCCGAACGCGAACCGGCGCCGCTGGCGGCCTTGCCGGCGCAGCAGCGCCCGGACGTCGCGGCGGCGATCGCGCGTTTCACCGGCGATGCGATCTGCCGCATGGCGGTGATTTGCGGCATCCTGCGCGGCGCGGGCACCGGTGCCGGACTGCCCGTTGCTACGTCGTTCTAAGTGTCTGTCCGGAAACATAGTGTGCCTTTTCAGCGGGCTCCCATGAGGCGGCTGGCAGGCGCGGCCTCGAAAGCGATGAGGGGCCATCGATGAGGGGCCGCAACGCACCAGACGCCCATCGTAGCCCACTGAAAAGGTGCATTCCGTTTCCGGACAGACACTAAAGACCGACAGGAGGACATCGATGCACTTGAACGCGGATTTCAGTCAACGCGCGGCAGTCCATGCGGGCAGCCTGGATTGGGTGCCATCCCCCATGGCGGGCGTGCATCGGCGCATGCTCGACCGGATCGGCGCGGAAGTGGCGCGCGCCACGTCCATCGTCCGCTACGCACCCGCCAGCCACTTCTCCCCGCATGTTCACGATGGCGGCGAGGAGTTCCTGGTCCTGGACGGCGTGTTCCAGGATGAACATGGCGACTATCCCGTCGGCAGCTATGTCCGCAACCCGCCGACCTCGCGCCACACGCCAGGGTCGGCCGCGGGCTGCACCATTTTCGTGAAACTCTGGCAGTTCGATCCGGCGGACCGGACGCCGGTCCGGTTGGCGACCGACCGGGCGGCGTTCGCGCCGGATCCGGACCGACAATCCGTATCCGTCCTGCCGCTGTTCAAGGATGGGGTGGAAGACGTTCGGCTGGAAGAATGGGCACCCCGGACGCGGGTGCAGATCGCGGCGCCCGGCGGGCTGGAGTTGCTGGTTCTGGCGGGGTCATTCGACGTGGACGGCGAGCCTTTCGTGGCACAGTCCTGGCTGCGCCTGCCGCCGGGATCGGTGTTCGTCGGCGAGTCCGGTCCATCCGGCTGCCGGGTCTGGACGAAATCCGGTCACCTCACCGCCATGCCCGCCCCCCCCCGGACCAGGCCGATAGCCCCGCGCTCGGCCTATCGCTGCGTAATGATCGAAAAACGTGCGATAATCACCTTGCGATACTTCGAAACCGGCGAGCGGATACTGATTGGCATACCACCTTGCATCGAATGGCGTGGGAAGGCGTCCTTCCTGGATGCCGTTCACACCGTAATGATATCGCGCGAAGGAGCGTCGCTGCGATTCGGCGACCGCGGCCACGTCGGGATAGGTTCGCAGGTAATAGTCTTCGTCGAATGTTTCGAGCAGATCCTCCTTTGACGGCGCGAACCGCGGCGCTTCGTCGATCTGTCGCCGCAACACATCATGCGACACCTGCCGCCAGTACGGCGCGATCCGCCGATGCGGTGCCGCATGTTGTTCGAACGGCACCGCATAGTTGATCGGAAACAAGGTGAACTTGAACCGTTTGTCGCCGAACGGCAGCAGAAACACATCCGGCATCTGCAACGGATTGAACAGGCCGTTGACCGCCATGTAGATATTCTCCAGATCACGCGACAACCATGCCGCCACCCACATATAGGTAGAAACACCAACAACGACATTTTTCGACTGGCGGATCGTCTCGAAATCGACCAGAGGATCGTCCTGCGGATCGCGATACAGGGCGTCGGGGAACGCCGCCCGGATACGGTCCATATAGTAATTCGGGAAGGTCTGCCCAATGAAGACCGGCGTCAGGCCGGTCATGTCCACGATATCGCGGTAAAATTCGACCGGGGTCAGAACGTAATCGGGATGCGGCGCGTCGAGGATGTCTTCCGCGCGGATCGGGCAGACCAGATACTCCGGTCCATAGCCCATGTTCCTGCCGAAGGGCGACACGAACACGTCGTGATAGCGTTCCGCCGGCAGTAGATTTTCCATTCTCTGCCCAAACCCCCGCCATTCGACCCGCGCGATCTCCCCCGACAGCATCCTTGCCGCGAGGTCCGGCAGATCGATATGCTGATCGCGGGTTTCGCGGACGATGGTCCCCGGGGTGTCGAACGGCGGGTGATCGATCTTCCAGCCCGGTATGCTGATGTTCGAAATCCGGCAGCCGGGCACCATATCCGCGAATTTCAGCGCGACCATGTATTCGATCATCAGGTTGCCCATCCGTCCCAACGGGGTCAGATGAAAGACGGGGTCGGCCATTCCTGCACGCTCCATCGCTCTGGCGTGCAAAACCCATAATCGGTTCCGAGACCTGTGTCATTCCCGGCGGATCGGACCGTCATTCGCAGCCCCCCACGCCACGCCCGCGAATCCGTGCTACACGCGATGCCACAGAATCCAAACGGAGGGACCAAATGCGTCGACGGAAGTTTCTGAAGCTGGGGGCCGGCGCCGGCCTGGCCGGTGCTTCGCTTGCAACCTTGCCGCCCCTGGCCGCCCCCGCCATTGCCCAGACCAAGGCCTGGCCGAATAAGCCTGTGAAGGTGATCGTGCCGTTCGCGGCCGGCGGCGGCACCGACATCGTCGCCCGTCCCTGGTGCGACAAGCTCAGCCAGATTTTCGGTCAGCAATTCGTGATCGAGAACCGGGGTGGAG
This sequence comes from Asaia bogorensis, assembly GCA_945861095.1. GTDB lineage: Bacteria > Pseudomonadota > Alphaproteobacteria > Acetobacterales > Acetobacteraceae > Rhodopila. Next base: position 32,644 of record CAMATI010000016.1, read on the forward strand.
CCAGCGGCATGATCGGCACGGAAGCCGCTGCCCGGTCGGCCGGCGATGGCTACACGATGCTGATTTCGTCCAGCACGACGACGGTCAACCTGCCGCTGCTGCGCCCCGTGTCCTACGATCCGAAATCGTTGGAGCCGATCGCGCGCCTCGGTGATGCCGTGACCGGCTTTGCCATCCATCCCGCCGTCGGCGTCAAGACGTTCCCGGAATTGATCGAGTATTGCAAGAAAAACCCCGGCAAGCTGGCCTTCGGATCGTCCGGACCCGGCACCGGGCCGCATCTTCGCTATGAGATGCTGAGATACCGCACCGGCGTCGACATTCTGCACGTTCCGTATCGCGGCGGCGCCGACAGCCTGACCGATCTTCTGTCCAACAACGTGCAGTTGATGAACGAGCCGGTGACCACCGTGCATGTCAAGGCGGGTAAACTCATCCTGCTGAACATCAATCATTCCGAGCGCAGCGTCGAATTCCCCGACATTCCGACCCTGACCGAGCTGGGCTATCCGAATTCCGACGTGCCGATCTGGATCAGCCTGTGGTGTCCGGCCGGAACGCCGCTGGAGATCAAGCAGCGCCTGAACGAGGAAATCGTCAAAGCGTCGAAAACGCCGGAGATGAAGACGAAGATTCAAATGGCCGGATCCGCCACCGTGATCCAATCCCTGCCGGAACTGGAAGCATTCCGGGACGCGGATCGGAATCTGATGGCGGAACTGATCAAGGCCGCGAATATCAAGCTGGATTTGTAACCCGGCGAATACCCTCGGCGGCCCCCCCGACCGCCGAGGCTTCCCGTTCGGCGGTCAAAAACCCGCGGGCGGTGGAAATACCCAGAAAAATGCCCCCGCCTGCCCGCCGGCCCGGGCGGTTTCCCGGTCCAGGAACGCGGCCTCCGCCGTTAACGCTTCTTCCGACCACCCCAGGCAGGCTCGCATCTTCAGTGACACCGGATCGTAGTCCAGGACATGTTCCGGTGGAGAACGAACCATCAGCGCCGACGGCAGAACCACGCAGTGGTAGACCCGCAGGGCGCAGGGCAGCCGGCGCGCACGCTCGAAGTTGCGGCGGAATTTCTCCGGCGTATCGCCTGGCAATCCCATGATGACTTCGACGGCGACCTTCGCGACCTCGCCCAACGCATGCAGGGTCTGTTCGAAGCGGGCCGCGTCGTATTTCCGATCGACCTGGGCCAGGACCTCGGAATCAAAGGATTGCAGGCCGACACCGACATAGGCGTTGCCGACATTGCGCAGAAAATCCAGGTGATCCTTGCGCACGGTCGCAGGATAGACCTCACAGATCAGGCCGCGTCCGGCCAGAAAGCCGGTGCGGTCCGCCGCCGCCGCCAGATTGCGGAAGGCACCGTTGTTCAGGTTCAGGCCGGCATCCGCCAGCAAGGCGCCGGGCAGGCCAAGACGCTGCATGGCCTGGAATTCGGTATCCAGACTGTCGATCGTGCGCACGCGTTTGGGGGATTCCATGGTGCCCCACTCACAGAACGAGCAGGTGAACGGGCAGCCACGATAGGTCTGCAGGATGCCCAACCCACCTTGCGGGATCAGGTTCATTTCGTAGGGTGACGGCAGCAGGTTCAGATCGCCCAACGGCCGGGGTTGGCTCTCCCGCCAGCGTCCGTCCACCCGAACCGCGACGCCCTGCAATCCCAGCACGGATGCGGATGACCGGTTGTCCAAAGCGACGATTTCGGTGAACGTTTCTTCGCCTTCATTGATGACCAGCACATCGACGGCGTTGGACAACATGTCATGCGGGGCGAGGTCCAGCATGACCGGCCGCGCCGAGGGGCCGCCAAACACGATCAGCCGATCGGGATCGTCGAACTTGATGTCGGCGGCGACCAGCAGGAAGAATGGAAACGACCACAGAAAGGTAGAGAACCCCACGACATCGGGATCGAAGGCCACGACCTGATCAGCCACCTCGGCCGCCGACGGACCGTCCGGTTCCAGATCCCACACACGGACTTCCAAACCCGGCAAAGCGGAGGCGCGCAGGCGGGCTTCGACCATGCGCAGGCCCAGGTTGGGGATCCGTTGCGGCATGGCCGGGTCGCCATCCGGATACCGGGCCAGCAACGCCACCCGCCTTCCCACCCGATGCCGCCTCACGCCGGGAAGCCGACGGTGGTAGGCCGTTGCCGTGATGGAAACGACCACCAGAACGTGCCGGCCTTGCCGCCGGCCAGCCGAACCTTCTGGGTCAGTTCGGCCCGCATCGCGCGGATCGCCTGGGCGGACCAGCCAAGACAGGACGTCATGGCCAGGGTGCGCGGATCGAACACCATGTTCCATTCCGCAAGCCCACGCGTCATCAACGCATCGGGCAGCACCAGGCAGTGATAGGCGCGCACCGAAGCCGGCAAGGACAGCGCATAGTCGAGCGTACGGCGGAACCCGTCCGGCGTGTCGCCGGGCAGCCCGAAAATGATCTGCAATTCAATATTGGTCACCGCGGCAAGCCGTCTGACAGCGGTCTCGAAACGAGGCGAATCGGTCGGACGCTGGTGCAGGCGCAGGACTTCCGGGTCCATCGATTGCAGGCCGACACCCAGATAGGCGGGCCCGATTTCCGACAGGAATTCCAGATGCTCGTCGCGAATGGCGGACGGGTAGATCTCTGCCCAGAAAGGCACATTCTTCAAGGCACCGGTCTCGCTCGCCGCCTGGCGCAGGTTGCGGAAGGCGCGCATGTTCAAGTTCAAACCGGCATCCAGCAGAAACACGGTCGACGCCCTGGCCCGCCCGAAGGCCAGCATCTCCCGCCTGATCGTATCGACAGAGAACAGTCCCTTGGTGCGATCATGCGCACCCCATTCGCAGAACCGGCAGGACAGCGGACAGCCGCGGAATGTTTCGAGATACGCGACCGAATCCACCGGCATCAGTTCAAGCTCGAACGGGGATGGCAGCAGATCCAGCTCCCCTTCATCAATCAGCCGTGTGGAGCGTCGCCAGCCGTGCCCATCCGGCAAGGTCACACCGCGGATTGTCTCCAACCCGGATCGGGTCAGTGCCGCCAACCGGGCAATGTCGCGGAACACGATCTCACCGTCCCCCTCCACCAGGGCGTCCAGATAGGTGGCAGGGGTTCGATAGTAGGGCAGGTCGAACAGCGCGGACCGGGCGGACGGGCCGCCGAACACGATCATACAGGACGGTCGGCGGCGCCTGACCTCCCGCGCGACCGCGACCAGGCAATCCGCCGACCAGACATATACCCCGACTCCCCCGAAACCCGAAGGAATCGCTTGCCAACCGGATCGAAGGCGATTCTGCTCCCATCCATGATCCGGCGCGGCTTCCTCGACAGCGAATCACGACAGGACCTGATCGAACTGGCCCGCGACGGGTCGGCCGC
>CAMATI010000017.1 GCA_945861095.1 Asaia bogorensis
GCGGGGTCCGGGGCGGAGCCCCATCAGCGTTAGGATAAGCTCTTGGCGGAGAATATCCTTTGCCTGACCCGTTTCCTTCGCGACTCAGCAAGCCTTCGGCACATCCGGCCCCGGGCGTTGATAAAGTCCGCCAGGGTGAACGTGTTGGGCACCAGAGCGTCGCACAGCATGGCAATGACAGCCGCCTGAAGGGCCCAGAGCGAGACCTCGCAAGGGACTTCAGCGTCTGGCGTGACGTCGGCGTCCGGCTCAGGGGGGGGAGTCCAGGATTTCCTGGCAAATGTCGTCGATCAGAAGGGCCAGAATGAGATGCGGATAGAGCCAACTGAGGCTCCCCGCTTTGGTATGGGTGGGCAATCGGTCAATCCGGAGCAGCGATTTCAGCCGTTTGAAGGCCAACTCGATCTGCCATCGCAGGCGGTAGACCGCACAGATGTCGGCACCCGGGATTTCGGGCGGCAGCGATGTGACCAGCACCATGAACCCCGCGGCCAATTCGCTGCGCGGATCGAGAACACGCTGCTGTCGACTGGCCTTGCGTCGGAGATCCTGGCGCGCCACCGCGGCCTTCTCGGGCGGCAGCGCCACGGCGAGCAGCCGAAGCGGCAGTCGTTTGACCTGTTTGCCGCGGCCATGCAGCGCATCAAGAGACCACTCGCGTGCTTGCCCCGACGCGCCATCCGCCTCCATCCGACGCAGACCGTCAATCAGATCGAACGCCTCGCCCGGTTCGGCCTCCAGGCGCAGCATGGCCCAACCGGTGCGGATGATGAAGTCGCAGGGCGGACCATCCACTGGTGCCAGAAGGGCCGCCATTTCCCCTGCCTTGGCATAGCCTCGGTCGGCGATGATCACGACGCTTTCCTTGGGCCGCACGCGGCTGAGCGCCTCGGCGCCGTGCCCGTCGGTCAATTCCAACTGGCTGAAACCGCCGCGCCCCAGGTCGTAGGTCGCGTGAATGCGCCAGTCGGTGCCTTTGCTGCCTGGCTGGCTCAAGCTGCTGGCATCGCACAGATGCAGGCACCGACCGTGCCATGGCGTCGGACGCGCGGGCGCACGCGCGGCCAGCAGGCGCGCGGTCAGCGCATCGAAGAAGCTGACCGATTGGTGCAATCGGTCCGACAGCGAGGGCGCGCTGATCTCGGCGACACCGCTGATATCCGCCCAGGCCGAGGTCTGCTTCAAGGTGTGTCCGCCGGGCCCATGCATCAGCGCCAGGCGCAACAGCGTGACCGCGTCCGGAATGGCGCGAGCCCGTTGGATCGCCTTGGTCTCGCGGGCCAGAAGATCGAGGTCGAGATCGGAAGGAAGGCCGGCCAGGATGGCATCCCAGTCGGAGTCGCCAGGGGATGTTGCATTATACATCTGCCCTACGAATCGTACTCCGCCGCGTCGCTCCAAATGGTTTTTTCGCAATGTGAGAGATTTTTTCTCCCCGCTGTCGCTATCCTAACGCTGATGGGGCTTTGCCCCGGACCCCACCAGGGCTTTGCCCTGGACCCACCAAGGGCGACGGCCCTTGGAACCGGACCATTGTTGCCTTGGAGGATGGGGTCCTACACGGACGGTGATAGGTCCGTGTAGGACCCCATCCTCCAAGGCAACGAACGAATCGTATTCCAAAGGCCGCGCCTTTGGTGGGGTCCAGGGGCAAAGCCCCTGGTGGGGTCCGGGGCGAAGCCCCGCGCCTTTCCCCCCGCAACCCGCTTGCATCCCGCGCGGATTGCGCTATCTCCGCCACCCACGGGGAGAACGGGAGAGCACGGCATTGTCTGGCGCCAACGCATCCGCGCTGATCGAGATCGACGGACTGACCAAACGCTTCGGCGGCTTCACCGCGGTGGACAACGTGTCCTTCACCGTGAAGCGCGGCGAAGTCTTGGGGTTCCTCGGCCCGAACGGCGCCGGAAAATCCACCACCATGCGCATGCTGGCGGGATTCATGATCCCGACATCGGGTCGCGCCCGCATCTGCGGCCATGACGTCCAGACGGACGGGGTCGCCGCGCGCCGCGTGCTGGGCTTCCTGCCGGAAGGCGCGCCCACCTACCCGGAAATGTCCGTCTCCGGCTTCCTGCGCTTCTGCGCCAAGGTGCGCGGCTATCGCGGGTCCGAACTGGACGACCGCATCCAGACCGCCCTTGGCCTGACCGGGCTGCAAGGCGTGCGCCTGCAACCGGTGGAAACCCTGTCCAAGGGCTTCAAGCGCCGCGTCGGGCTGGCACAGGCCCTGCTGCACGATCCGCCCGTCCTGGTGCTGGACGAACCGACCGACGGGCTGGATCCCAACCAGAAGCACGAAGTGCGCGACCTGATCGCACGCATGGCGCCGGACAAGGCCATCGTGATCTCCACCCATATCCTGGAGGAGGTGGACGCCGTCTGCACCCGCGCCATGATCATCGCCAACGGACGCGTAGTGGCCGACGCCACGCCGGCGGAGCTGCAAAAGCGCCACCCCTCCGGCAAGCTGGACGACGTCTTCCGGCAACTCACGATCAGGAACGCGGCGTGATCGCCGACCAGGAACGCGGCGTGACCGCCGGCCGGACCGACACCCGCACAGCGTGAACGAACAGGATTCGAACACACCGTCATGAACAACATCCTGACCATCGCCGGCCGCGAACTCGCGGCCTATTTCGCCACCCCGGTCGCCACCGTGTTCATCGTCATCTTCCTGGTCCTCCAGGGCGCGATGACCTTCAACCTGGGCAGCTTCTTCGATCGCGGACAGGCGGACCTGAGCCCGTTCTTCACCTTCATCCCCTGGGTGTTCCTGCTGCTGATCCCCGCCATCACCATGCGGTTGTGGGCCGAGGAGCGCCGGCAGGGCACCATCGAACTGCTGCTGACCCTGCCCATCACGCAAGGTCAGGCGGTACTGGGGAAATTCCTGGCGGCCTGGGCGTTCTGCGCCATCGCGCTGGTCCTGACCTTCCCGTTTGTGATCACCGTCAACCTGCTGGGCAACCCCGACAACGGGGTGATCGCGTCCGGCTATGTCGGTGCCCTGCTGGTCGCCGGCGCCTTCCTGGCGGTCGGGTCGGCCCTGTCGGCGGCGACCCGCAACCAGGTGATCGCCTTCGTGCTCGCGGTCGCGGTCTGCTTCGTCTTCGCCGTCGCCTCCTACCCGCTGGTCACCGACTTCCTGTCCCGCAACACCCCCGCCCTGGCGGAAATCGCCCGCCGCCTGGCCGTGCTGGACCGCTACCAGGCCTTCACCCGAGGCATCGTGTCGCTGCGCGATCTGGTGTTCTTCGCCAGTTTCATCGGGTTCTGGCTGTTCCTGAATACCGTGCTTGTCGATCAGCGGAAGGCGGACTGACCCATGCGGCGCCTCTCCTTTTCCATTGTCGGCGTCCTCGCCGCCCTGGCGATCGCCATCGGCATCAACCTGTTCGCCGATGCCCGCCTTGCCAACATGCAGCTCGATCTCACCAAGAGCGGGCTTTACTCGCTGTCGCCCGGCACAAAGACGATCCTGTCCGGGCTGAAGGAGCCGGTTACCCTCCGGCTGTTCTATTCCCGCCGGCTGGGCAGCACCGTGCCGGTCTATGGCAGTTTCGCCGATCAGGTGCGGGAGATGCTGCAGAACTACGCATCGGTCTCCGGCGGCAAGATCAAGCTGGAATTCTACGACCCGGAACCGTTCAGCGACACCGAGGACCGTGCCATGGCCTATGGTCTGCAAGGCGTGCCGGTCGATCAGGGCGGCCAGCAGGTCTATTTCGGTCTGGCCGGCACCAATTTGCAGGACGATGAACGGGTCATCGCCTTCTTCCAGCCAGAGCGGCAGCGCTTCCTGGAATTCGACCTGACCAAGCTGGTCTATGAACTGTCCAACCCCAAGCGGCCCACCATCGGCGTGATGTCGTCGCTGATGCTGGACGGCGACCCCCGCATGATGATGATGACGCGCGGTCAGGGGCCGCAGGGGCAACCCTTCGCCTCCTCGCAGTTGCTGCGCCAGACCAACACGGTGAAGACCGTCGCCACCGACGCGCAGGTGATCGAACCCGACATCCAGGTGCTGCTGGTCGCCCAGGCGCAAAACCTGTCGGACGCGACGCAATACGCCATCGACCAGTTCGTCATGCGCGGCGGGCGGCTGATGGTGATGGTCGATCCGTGGAGCGAGGCGATGGCCTCCACCCCGTCGCAGACCGGCCAGCCGCCGACCGATACCAGTTCCGACCTGAAAAAATTGTTCGACGCCTGGGGCATCGGGTTCGACAAGACCAAGGTCGTGGGTGACCTGACCGGTGCCTGGCGCGTCCGCGCCGGCGGCGATGAACGGGTCCAGGCGGTCAACTACGTCGCCTGGTTCAATGTCCGTGACGGGCTGAACCACGACGATCCCGCCACCGTCGACCTCAGCCAGGTCACGGTCGCGTCTTCCGGCTTTCTGACGAAGGCCGAGGGCGCGACGATCGAATTCACCCCGCTGCTGACCAGCAGCCCACGCTCTGGCGTGCTGTCCGTCGATCAGGTCAAGCAGCCGCAGCCCGCGAAAATCCTGGCCGACTTCAAGCAGGAAGGCGGCGGGCGGGTCATCGCCGCCCGGGTGCGCGGCGTGCTGAAATCCGCCTTCACCGGCCCGCCGGAACTGGCCGACGACCAGAAGCGCCCGGACGATTTCCCGACCCACAAGGCCCAGACCGACAGCCCCGCCAACATGGTGGTGATCGCCGACTCGGACCTGCTGGCAGACCGGTTCTGGGTGCGGATCCAGGAATTCTTCGGTCAGCAGACCATGACCCCCTTCGCCGACAACGGCCCCTTCGTCGCCAACCTGATCGGCACGATGTCCGGCGGCGATGCGCTGATCGGTCTGCGGTCTCGCGGCGACACCAACCGGCCGTTCCTGCTGGTGGCCGAGATGCAAAGCGACGCCGAAGCCCGCTTCCGCCAGACCGAGCAGGCCCTGCAAAAGCATCTGGAGGAAGTCGAGAAGAAACTCCGCACGCTCCGATCCGGCAGCGGCCCGTCAGAAGGCGGCGAACGCGCCAAGGCCGAGGCGGTCATCACGCCGGAGCAGCGCGCCGCGATCGACGAAGCCCGCAATGACATCGTGCAGACCCGGCAGAAGCTGCGCGCCGTGCAGTTGGAACTGAACCGTGACATCTCGGCGCTGGAAACCGCGCTGCGCATCTTCAACATCGTGGCCGTTCCGGCCGTTCTGACCATCCTGGCCATCGCCCTGGCCCTGGTCCAACGCAGCCGGCGCGCGAGGGCCCGCTCATGAGTCCGCGCACCCTTCTGATCCTGATTGTCGCCGGTGTGGCAGCCGTGGCCGGCGGCTGGTTTTTCGGCACCGCCACCAAGCCCCAGCAGGTGGCCGTCGATACTGGCCAGTTGATGTTCCCCGGCCTGGCGCCGAAGCTGCAAGGCGCCACGAAGATCGAGATCACCAACCAAGGCAAAACCACAACGATCGAACGCAAGGGAACTCCGGGCAACGAACGCTGGGGTCTGGTCGATCGCGGTGGCTACCCGATCCAGGACACCAAGCTGCGCGGCATGCTGACCGGCCTGACCGAACTCCGCCTCGTCGAACAACGCACCACCGACCCCGAGCAGTTCGGGCGGCTCGGCTTGCAAGATCCGGACGCAAAGGATTCTAAATCGAACCTGTTGCGCGTGCTGGACGCCAGTGGGCAGCCGATGGTGTCGGTGATCGTGGGCCACCGCCGCGTGCGCACCCAGGCCAAGGTCGCGGAACAGGTCTATGTCCGCCGGCCCGGCGAGAACCAGACCTGGCTGGCCGAGGGCACCCTGCAGGTCGATGCCGATCCCCAACTTTGGCTGGATCGCGATGTCCTGAACATCGCCCACACCAAGATCGAGCGTGTCGCCGTGACCCGCGGCGAGCAAGTGCTGGAAATGGTCGGCAAGGACGGCAAACTGTCCGTCACGAAGCCTGCCGATCCGCCGGCACTGGAAGAATACCGGGTCGAGGACGTGGCCCGCGCGCTGGAATCGCTGACGTTCCAGGATGTCCAGCCCGACTCGGCCCCGACCGGTGAAGCCCTCGGCCAGGGCGCCTTCACCACAACCGACGGGCTGACCATTACCGCCACCGTGCTGAAGGGCGAGAAAGACATCTGGGCGCGGTTTGCCGTGACCGGCGACGAAAAGGCCAAGGCGGAAGCCGAACGGCTGCAAGCGCGATTGGCGGGATGGACCTTCCAGTTGGGGTCGTGGAAGGAAAAGGCGCTGATCCCGGTGCTGGATGATTTGAAGGCCGCTGAAAAGCCGCCGGCCGAAGCACCAGCCGATGCCGCAACGCCGGGGACACCGCCGGGAGCCGACCCGGCGACGATGTCCACCCCCGTCGCCCCGGCGACGATGTCCACCCCGGTCGCACCCGCGACTATGTCCACCCCGGTCGCACCCGCGACTATGTCCACCCCGGCCGCCCCAGCGGCGATGTCCACCCCAGTCGCGCCCGCGACGATGGCACCTCCGGGCGCGCCGACCGCCGACCCGGCTGCGGGTGCCGCACCGGTCAGCGCGACCGGTGCTGCACCCCCAGCCGATGCGCCGTCCGCGGGCACGACCGCGCCCCCGAAACCATGACCGATCGCGAATATCCCACCCGCCCCTTCGTCGGCATCGGGATCGTCGTCATCAAGGACGACCACGTCCTGCTGTGCCGCCGCGGCAAGCCGCCCAATGTCGGCAGTTGGACCTTGCCAGGTGGCGCTCAGGATCTCGGCGAAACCTGCGAGGCCGCCGCTCGTCGCGAACTGCAAGAGGAAACCGGCCTGACCGTCGGCGACCTGCATTTCTGCGCCTATGTCGATACGGTGCGCCGCGACAAGGACGGCAAGGTGAGGTTCCACTACACAATCCTGGATTTCGCCGCCCACTGGCAGTCCGGCGAACCGGTGGCCAGCACGGATGTCAGCGAAGTCCATTGGGCACCGATGGACGACCTGGAACCCTATGGATTATGGGGCGAGGCCCATCGCATCATTGCCATCGGGCGCCGCCTGCTCGCCGAGGCCGCCTAGTAGTCCATGCCACTGATTTTACAGAAATCTTTGCTCGGCTTTCTCTCGCCGTCATGATGGGCGCAGGCCCACCATGACGCGGAGAGACTGGCAATCCAATCCCCGCATTATTCAATGACGCGGCCCAACAGGTTCAAGCTGGAAGGCATTTAACCGGCGGCTCTCGCCCGGCCTTGGGCCGGGTTGGCGAGCGGGGCCGAACGGGCGGGGCCGGCGCCACGGCGCTCAGCGGTTTGAACAGCAGCGACCCCTCCGGCCGATGCCCCGCCGCGGACAGGCCACCCGCGACCGCGCCATCCGCGCTGTGCACGACGCTGCGCACCGCGACGCAATCGAAGCGGCGGCCGAGGCTTTCCAGTTCTCCCACCAACGCGGCCAGCACGGCGGGCGGGTCCAGCAGATCGACCGCCACGAAATGTTCGGCGACCAGAACCCGGCCGAGCTCCAGATCCTGGTCGATCCGGTAACAGAATAGCCCGTTGGGAAACGCCCGCCCGGTCCGGCGCGCCACGACGATACCGCCGATATGCACCCCGCGGACCAACGTCAACTGACGCGCGAACCGTAGCCACGCCGCCAGTTCCAGGCCGGGAACCGCTTCCCGGATCAGCGGAAAGACCGAACGAGCCTCATCTTGTGCCAAGGTGGTGATTGTAAAAGTCATCATGTCGCTGCGTCCGCAGCCCCCCTCGCCTGCCCGGTCCCGTCTCGACATCGGCGGCCAGCGTCCTTTCGCCAGGCGCTCTCGATAACCGAGGGTGGGCAACGGGCGATCCCTCCCACAGAGCATCACAACCACGACACCCTCGACGGGCGGCCAACGCCCCAAACCTGCCGGAGACGAAGCGGCCGTGGCGTTGATCCAGATCAATGTGGGATGCCAAACATTGGCCCTAGCTGCCGGCCCGGGCTGCTTGATGGGCCGGCCGAACAGTGGCTCGCCTCGTCGGGCGTCGCTGCAACCGAATCCTGGGGAGTCGATGCGGGTCAGGTCAGGACCGGCGGGCGAAGGGCACCAATGACCGTTAAGCAAACCAGGCCGATCGTCGTGGGATCCCCAGGGGGATCCCCAGGGGGGGGCCAAGGGGCGTCCCCAGGGGCATCCCAAGGGAGAAGCCCTCTGGGCTCACCACTGGGCTCACCTCTGGGCGCACCTCTGGGCGCACCTCTGGGCGCACCTCTGGGCGCACCTCTGGGCTCACCTCTGGGCGCATCCCAGATCGGCACCCGATCCATCGCCATGCCCGAGCCCTGCGCCCACTGTGCGGCGCGTCAATTCAGCGTGTGCAACGCGATCCCGGAAGCGGACATGGCACGCTTGGCCAGCGCCGCGACGGTCGCCATCGCGCATCCCGGCGGTTGCTTTATCGAGGAAGGGGAACCCGCCACCGCCTTCTTCAACATCACCGCCGGCACCGCCAAATTGTTCAAGCTGCTGCCGGACGGACGTCGGCAGATCACCGGATTCGTCGGTGTCGGCCATTTCCTGGGTCTCGCGGTGTCCGATACCTATGCGTTCAGCGCCGAAGCGATCGACGAGGTGCGGTATTGCCGGTTTTCCCGGCCCCGGTTGCGCACCCTGCTGGACGATTTTCCGCTGATGGAAAAGCGCCTGCTGGAAGTGGCCTCCAATGAACTGGTGGCGGCGCAGGAACAGATGCTGCTGCTGGGGCGCAAAACCGCGCGGGAGCGGCTGGCGTCGTTCCTGATCATGCAAAGCCGCCAACTCGTCCCATGTCAGGGTGCCGCGTTCCAGGCGCCACGCCAGCGCTTCGCGCTGCGCATGACCCGCGGCGATATCGCCGATTACCTTGGGCTGACCATCGAAACGGTCAGCCGCACGCTGACCCGGCTGCGCGGCGACGGCCTGATCGAAATCCCATCCGTGGCGGAAATCGCGATCACGCGTCCGGCGGCACTGGGACAGGTCGCCGGCGGCCTGACCTGAGGCCCGGGCGCACTGCCGGTTCTGCAAAAATGCTGGTGCGAGAGGGGGGATTCGAACCCCCACGCCCGAAGGCGGTCGATTTTGAGCCGACTGCGTCTACCGTTCCGCCACTCTCGCTTGGCCCGGATCATACTCCATTTGTCGCCGGCGACAACGGATGTTGATGCGTCGTCCCCGATTGGATGACGCAAAATTCCACCCCGGCCGAAACAATGACGCATCGGCGTTGCGACCCCGTCATGGCGGTCGCAGGGCCGCCATCCACGCCGTCCGTGGTTGCAGCATGGGAAACCCGTGGGCGCCGGCATGACGGGGAGGCACTGACAGGAGAGTCAATGTTTCCGTCGGTTGATATAATAGCAACCGCCCCAACCACTGACCTATGGATGGACTCCGTCATTGCGAGCGCGGCGAAGCAATCCAGGGCCTGGCACGCTCGATCCCGTCGGTTGCCCTGGATTGCTTCGCTGCGCTCGCAATGACAGCTTCCGTTGGCGTCATGGGCGACTGGTTGCGTCGGTTGATATAAGCCCGTGAATGACATCGATTGGCCATGATCCGGCGGCAATCATTCCGTCAGGCCGCATTGTTGCAATTCTCACAATGCTCCGGCGCCGCCTCTCCGCCATTGCCAGACCTGACCCAGCAACCCATGCAACGGACAAAGACACAATGGTTTCAATGGCCCGTGCCGATGCAGATACCAGGGTCAAGCCGGGGCATGACGACAAGAGTGCGGCGTTCGGCCGGGCTGGAATCGCTGGCCACGTTGGTTGCCGATTGGCGACCGCCCCAGGACCGAGGTAGAATAGACTGATGAACACCACACGCGCTTCGCGCCACGCCCTTTCCATGGCTGTGTCCGCCGGGATAGTCCTGGTGCCGATGCTCCTCGCGGCCTCGCCGGTCGCGGCGCAACTGGTCTCGTCGGGTGGAGCGACCGCGGGCGCCAGCCGCCGTACCGTCAATCCGTTTCCGGCCGACCCCTCGCCTCCCCCCGCGCTGCCGGGTGCCCGTCCGGGACAGGCGGCCGCCCCGCAACGCCCGCCCACGGACATGGCACCCAACGAGGCGATGTTCGACGGCGTGAACCGGGGCGATATCGCGGCGGTGCGCGATGCCATCAGCCGTGGCGCCGACCTGAATGCGATCAATATCCTGGGCATCACGGCGACCGATCTGGCCGTCGATCTGGGGCGGAACGACATCTCTTTCCTGCTGCTGTCGATGCGCGGGGCCATCGCACCGCGTGGTGCCCAAACCCGAGCGGCCAACCAGCCCGCTCCCGCCTCCACCGCACGCCCGGCACCCCGCGCCCAGGCCGCCCCCGCCCCACGCCCGGCCCCACGGGAATCGACGTCGTCCCGCACGGTCGCCTATGGCGGTCCCGATATCCCGGCCCCGTCCGCCGGTTTCCTGGGCTTCGGAAGCGGGTCGTCAAGCCGCTGAAGCGTCACGCCGCCCCGCTTACCGTGATTGCCGGGCCTGGTCCGACAATCCGCGCTTTAACGGCAGGAACAGGGTTGGCGGATCAGGCCACGCAATAACCAGGGGCCGGTTGGCATAACCGGCGCTTGCTTCCCGCGATGGATGGTAACCCTCGGCCCGGTCGGACCCAGACCAGCGTCAGGGGGCGAGCCGCGCGCCAACCAGTCGCATAAGCCGAGCATGAACGGCTTTCAGGTCCGAATCGGCGTCCACGATGGCGCAACGGGCCGGATCGGCGGCGGCGATCTGGCGGAACCCGGCGTTGACCCGGGCATGAAAATCCCCCCCCTGGCGCTCATAACGGTCCGGAGCGTCCCCCCGCGCGGTCAATCGCGTCGCCGCAACCGGCGCCGACACATTCAGCACCAGGGTCAGATCCGGCACCAATCGCAACAGCGCGATCTGCGCCGCGATCAGATCCAGGTCGGCGCCTTGCCCATACCCCTGATAGGCCAGGGTCGAGTCGTAGAACCGATCGCACACCACCCACATCCCGGCCGCCAGGGCCGGACGGATCGTCTTTGCCACATGTTCGGCGCGCGCGGCGAAGTGCAGAAGGGTTTCAGCCTGCGCCGACCAGTCGATTGTTCCGCCCAGAAGAATGCCGCGGAGCAACTCGGCGCCCGGCGATCCTCCGGGTTCGCGGGTTCGCAGCACCGGCCGGCCCAAATCGCACAGAGCCTGGGCCAGAAGCCCCGCCTGGGTGGATTTTCCCGCCCCTTCCCCGCCTTCCAGGGTGATAAAGCGGCCCGCCGCCGGCAAGGATCAGCTACCCGTCACATAGCGTGACAGGACCGCGATCGCGCGACCGGGCAGGCCCAGTTTCGCGACATCCGCTCCCGCGAGCAGCGGCACATCCATCGCCGGCACGCCCTGGCCGGTCACGGTCAGCTTGCCCAAGGCATCGCCTTTCGCCACCGGCGCACGGATCGGCGCCTGGTAGGACAGCTTGATCGAGGCGTTCTTCCGCCAGGTACGCGGCATCGTCACCACCAGGTCCCGCCCGCTGACCAGCGGCACGGTCGGCGAGGACCCCAGCCAGACCGGCACCCGTTCGATCACGTCGCCCGCGGTAAACAGCGTCACGTTCTCAAAATTCGCGAACGACCAATCCATCAGCCGTTCGGCTTCTTCCGCCCGTTCCCGCATGGTGGCCAGGCCGTTCACCACCACGATATTGCGCCGGCCGTTGCGAATCGAGGAGGCGACCAGGCCATAGCCACCCGCGTCGGTGTGGCCGGTCTTCAAGCCGTCGCCGGTGCCCTTTTGCACCATCGGGTTGCGGTTACCCTGCTCTATTCCATTGTATTTGAACGATTTTTCGGAGTCATAATGATAGTGCTCGGGAAAATCGCGGATGATATGGCGGGCCAGGGCGGCGATGTCGCGCGCGCTCATGTGCTGTTCGGAGTCGGGCCAGCCGGTGGAATTGCGGAAATGGGACCTGTTAAGGCCCAACTGCTTGCCCTTGGCGTTCATCAGTTCGGCGAACTGCTCTTCGGACCCGGCGAGAGCCTCCGCGAACACGATGCAGGCGTCATTGCCGGACTGCACGATGACGCCGCGGATCAGATCCTCCACCTTCACCGAGGCACCGATCTGGACGAACATCTTCGACCCGGCCATCCGCCATGCCTTTTCGCTGACCGGCAATTCGTCTTCCAGCCGCATCCGGCCGTCCTTCAGACGCTCATAGACCAGGTACATGGTCATGAGTTTGGTCATCGAGGACGGTGGCATTTCGTCGTCGGCGTTCTTTTCCAGCAAAGTGGCGCCGGTCGCGTAGTCCTGGATGTAGGCCCATTTGGCGCCGGTATCGACGGGACCGAGCGGGGTGTCGGCGGGGGATCCGGTGGGGGCATCCTTGGGCTTGCGCCCGGCGGGACGCGCGGGCGGGCGGCGAGGCTGCTGTGGGGCTTGTGCCTCGGCCGTGACGGGCAGCGTCGACGCGGCCAACGCTCCAGATGCCATCAAGGCCAGACGACGGGTGATCATCGCTGCAGTCATCTCCGATTCGACTCCAATCCGCGCGTCCATTCGACACCAGTTTCGGCATTCGCGCGACATCCGGTTTAACGCCGGTCGATCCGGCCCGGCCGGCGCCGGCGGGCGGCAAGCCTACTCGGCGACCCTCCCGCGCCTACTCGGCGACCCTCCCGCGCCTACTCGGCGACCCTCCCGTGCCTACTCGGCGACATCCCCGCGCCTATTCGGCGACATCCCCGCGCCTATTCGGCGACGATCCTCCCGTCTGGGATTCCGGCGGCCAGGGTCTGGTCCAGCACCGACTCGGCGCGCGCGGTGTCGTCGATCGGCCCGATCTCGACCCGGAACTGACGGGTCCGGCCCAGTTGCGTGCGGGTGATCCGCGCGCCCAGGCCAGCGACCCGTGATTGCTGGATCGTGGCGAATTGATAGACCTCGAACGTGCCGAGTCGCACCATCAATTGTCCTGGGCGCGGTATGTCCTGGGTCACGCTTTCAGGCAATCGGAGCAACGGCGCCGGACGAGCAACCTCGGTCGTCGTCGTGGGGTCGGCGAACGCGGCGGATCGTCGGCCGCCATCCCGCGCATTTTCGCGCACGCCGGCGGGCGGGGCCAGGTCCGCCACCAGCACCACGGCCCGCGGCGCGGCGGCCATCGGCAAGGACGGTGCGCCGGGCAACGCATCGGCCGCTTCCCGGCTTGGTTCGGGCAGCAGGGTCAGGCGAACCCGCGCCGAACCATCGACCGGGATGCGCAGCAATTCGGCGGTGCGACGGGATACCTCGACCAGGCGCCTGGGATTGCCCGTGCCTCGGTCGTTGATGCGAACCGTGGTGGACAGCCCGGTTTCCAGATTGGTCAGGCGGGCGATGGTCGGAAGCTGCATTGTCGGATGGGCGGCGATCAGGGCGGTCTGGTCGTATGCCTCACCGTTGGTCGTCAGCCCGGATCGGTTGTTCGCCATGACGGACGCAAGGCCGGTCTCGTCGAACTGGGTTGCCTCCCGCGGGTAGTGCCACACGCCGCTGACCTGGTAAGGGGTGCCCAGGTGATAGACGGGGTGCGGGGCCGGCTGTTGTTGGACGCAGGACGCTAAGGTCAGAAGCAGCGGCGCAATCCAGGCCGAGCACCAGCCGCGGTTGCCCGGTTGGGTGGGCTGGAGGACGTGGCGTGGCGGCACGGTCACCTTGCAAGTCCTTCCGCGGTCATATCGTGGGTCCTACGGGTCAAGGCCGCTGTGACGGCATGACGGTGCGGACCATCACCTTCTCGCCGATCGCCGGTCGGTTACGGCGCACATCCGGCAAATGCAAGCACCACTTGCGAGCCCCCCGGCCGGTGGCGCGCGAAATGCTACCGGACCCGACAACCGTTGACACAGCCCAGGCGCCCGAGGCGGATTTCCGCTGCCCAAGCGATGCCAAAGGGACGGCAAACGGGGTTTTGCCAAGGGGATCTGCCAAGAGGATTTTGACAGCGGCCCGGTGGTATGTTATAAGATAGCATGAACGACCCGCTCGCCCCGACCGCCGGTCTTGGTGCCAGGCTCGCCCTGGCGGGGGGGCTGATCTGTGCCATCTGGGCCGCTGTCGCCTGGGCCCTGGGATGAAACCGCCCCCCATCACACTGGATCAGATTACCCTGCGGCATGGGCGCCGAGACATCGTCCGCGATCTGTCCGGGGTGTTTTCCCCGGGAAGTTTGACGGCGCTGATCGGTCCCAATGGCTCCGGCAAGACCACGTTGCTTCGCGCGCTCGCACGTCTGCACGCGCCGGCGCGTGGCCGGATCGACCTTGGGGGCCTGTCCCGCAGCGACATCGCCCTGCTGCCCCAGGCCAGCACGATGGACCGATCCTTCCCCATCACCTGCCGCGATGTCGTAGCCCTTGGTTCGGCCGCTCGCCTGGGGCCGTTCCGCGCCATTGGGCCGGCCCAATTGGACGAAGCGGACCAGGCGCTGGTCGCGGTTGGCCTGCACGATGACGGCGAACGCCAAATCGGCGCCCTGTCGACCGGGCAATTCCAACGCGTGCTGTTCGCTCGGCTGATCGTGCAGGACGCGCCGGTTCTGCTGTTGGACGAACCGTTCAGCGCCGTCGATCCGGCCACCCTGACCGACCTGCTGGCGATTCTCCGCGCCTGGCATCTGCAAGGTCGCACCATCGTGACCGTGCTGCACGACCTCGATCTGGTGCACGACGCGTTTCCGCGCACCCTGATGCTGTCGGACGATCGGCCGGTCTGGGGCACCACGGCGACGACATTGACGGAATCCAACCGCCAGCGCGCCGGCCTGTCATCCCGATCCGCCTGGTCGCCGCGGCACCAGCACGCCGCCTGATCGCGGCTGGATGCTGTCTGGCATGCTCGACCTGATCCTGGAACCGTTCGCCTTGCCGTTCATGCGCCGAGCGCTGGTGGGGTGTTTGGTTCTGTCGGTGGCGGCACCGCCGCTGGGGGTGTTTCTGGTGCTGCGGCGCATGAGCCTCATGAGCGACGTGATGCAACATGGCGTGCTGCCTGGCATCGCGCTCGGGGCCATGGTCGGCGGATTGTCCGTATATGCGATGGGGTTTGGCGGTGTGCTGGCCGGCCTGGCCATTGCGCTACTCGCCGGGTTCCTGTCCCGCCGCACGGGCGGGCGAGAGGACAGCCAACTCGCCGGCGTCTATCTGATCGCCCTGGCCGCCGGGGTGGGATTGGTATCCAGCCAGCGCGGCATCGACCTGACCCATCTGCTGTTCGGCAGCGTGCTGGCGGTCGACGATACGGCGTTGTTCGGCATGGCGGGGGTCGCAACCGTGACGGTATTCGGCCTGGCCGTCATATGGCGGCCGTTGATACTGGAAAGTCTGGACCCCAGCTTCATGGCGGCGACCGGAGGCCACGGCGCGGTCTGGCATTTGTCGTTCCTGGCCCTGGTCGTGATGTGCGTGGTATCCGGTTTCGTCGCGTTGGGCACATTGATGGCGGTTGGACTCATGATGTTGCCGGCGATCGCCGCCCGCCATTGGACCAATTCGCTCTCCGGACAGGTTGGTATTGCGGTTTTGATCGCCATTCTATCGTCGATCGGCGGGTTGATCGTGTCGTTCAACCTGGACGTCCCGGCCGGCCCGGCGATCGTGCTGACCGCGGGGGCGCTTTGGGCGGTCGGCCTTTTGCTTGGCCCGCACGCAAGCCTGCTGCGCGACGGACGCCAAATCGCGTAAGCTGGGGCCACAGCAACAAGGGGGCGACATGAGCATTCGCAGATTGCAGCCGGAAGGTCGCCTTTCCGGCGCCGTCGTGCACGGCAAGCTGGTTTATCTGGCGGGACAGGTTGCCGACGACCCAAGCCTGGATGCCGAAGGACAGACCGCCGACATCCTGCGCCAGATCGACGCGCTGCTGGCCGAAGCCGGCACCGACAAGTCTCGCCTGATCTCCTGTCAGGTCTTCGTGGCCGATATTCGCGACGTTGGCGGGATGAACGCGGCCTGGGACGCGTGGTTGGATCAGTCCAATCCGCCCGCCCGCGCCACCGTAGAGGCGAAACTTGTCGATCCGCGCTGGCGGGTCGAAATCACCGGAATCGCCGCTCTGCCGTGAAGCAACCGCTGACAATGCGGGTTTCCACCTGGAACCGCCTCCGCAACCGTCGGGCAGTGTTGGATGTCCATTGGCTGACCTCGATCGTCTTTACGGTTAGCCTGGTCGGCCTGGTCGCGGTCGCGACCGGGGCAGACTGGCTCGTCACGATGGTCTCGATTTCCGTATCGACCGTCGGGTTCGGCTTCTTCTATCTGTTGTTTCCGGGCGGTGCCCATTTCGGCATGGCCCTCGCCAATTTCCTGGCGATTTACGCCTGCATGTTCGAATTCTTCCGCACCGCCAATTTTCCGGACGCTCCCCGGCTCTTTATGCTGGTGTCACTCGCCTTGCCGGTGTTTGGCTTCCTGGCGATCTGTTTCGTGAGACGCCGATCGCTGTATCGGCTGATCCGCGCGCGTCAGTTGCGGGAATTGGAGCGGCTGCCGGCGTTCAGCCGCTGGCTGTTTGCGACCATGGCCGTCGGGGCGGCGTCCTTCGCGTTGCCGGAGCAGAATCTGTCGCCGCAGGCCCAGGGATTGGCCCTGTTCGCTGCCATGGCGCTGGTTACGTTCTTCGTCACCATCGCGGTGCACGATGTCGTCCTTCTCGTCGTCGATGTCTCCATCGTCTTCGAATCCGTCGCCGCTCGGCTGGATCGGCTGCTGGTGCCGATGCTGGCATTCCTGACCTTTTATGGTCTGCTGATCGTGGTGTTCGCGTGCCTGTACCGCATCGCCGACCTGACCACGCCGGAGCCACAATTCGCCCTGCACGGCGAACCGTATCGGGTCCGCTTCGTCGACGCGTTGTATTACAGCGTGGTTACCATCGCGACGGTCGGATTCGGCGATCTGTCGCCCGCAACCGTGTTGATCCGGGTGCTGACCGGCATGGAAATCGTGTGCGGAATCCTGATGCTTCTGTTCGGCTTTAGTGAGATCATGCGCAACGCCGGGCCCGACAGCCAGATGCACGAACCGCGCGGGCGTCGCCTTAATTCGCCCAACGATCCAGCATAGTCCCGCCTTCATTCGGTCTTAAATATCGGCACAGCAAAAGGAGAGGCCATGGACTGGACAGGTCGCAGGGTGCTGGTAACCGGCGGGGCCGGGTTTCTGGGTGCCAATCTATGTCATACGCTGGCGCAACGCGGTGCCAAGGTGATCGCGCTGGACGGGTTCCTGTTCGGTGGTGGCGCCAATCCGCGCAACCTGGATGGGTCGGGCGTGGAGTTGGTGCGGGGCGATATCCGCGAAATCGACCTGCGGCCGCTGTGCGAGGGTGCCCACGCCATCTTCAACCTGGCCGCCCAGACCAGCCACATGGGCGGGCAGGCCGATCCGCTGGCCGATATCGCCGTCAACGCGGTGGCCCAGGTGCGCCTGATCCAGGCCGCGCGGGAAGCCGCCGCGGACGCGATCGTGGTCCATGCCTCGACCCGGCAATTCTATGGGCGGGCCCGCAAGCTGCCGGTGGATGAATCGGCGTCGGTGGCGCCCCCGGATGCCAATGGCGTGTCGAAATTCGCCGGCGAGCAATACTGGATGCTGGAAAACCGCGTGCGTGGCCGCCCGGTGGTATCGTTGCGACTGACCAATTGCTACGGCCCGCGGCTGCGCATCCGCGACGCGCGCCAGACCTTCCTGGGCATCTGGATCCGCTGCGTGCTGGAAGACCGTCCGTTTGAGGTCTGGGGTGGTTCTCAGTTGCGCGACATGACCTATGTGGATGACGTGACGGAAGCCTTCATCCGGTCCGCTGAAAACCAGGCATGCCATGGCAATATCTACAATATCGGTGGCGCGCCGCCCGCGTCGCTGACCGAACTGGCCGACATGATGGTCCGCGTGGCCGGCCCGACCGCGACCTACACCACTCGGGAATTCCCGGCCGACCGCGCCAGTATCGACATCGGCAGCTACCACGCCGACGACAGCTCATTCCGTAAGGCGTCCGGCTGGGCGCCGACGGTCGGTCTGGAAGAAGGCATCGACCGGACCCTGGCCTGGTACCGCCCCCGTCTGGCCGATTACCTCTGAGTGTCTGTCCGCAAACATAGTGCACCATTTCAGTGGGCCACCATGGGCGTCCGGTGCGTTGCGGCCCCTCGGCGATGGCCCCGCATCGCTTTCGGGGCCGCGCCTGCCAGCCGCCTCATGGTAGCCCGCTGAAAAGGCACACTATGTTTCCGGACAGACACTGACAGGACACAGCACACATGAGCGGAACGGCAATGGTGCCCCAGGCCAATCCGGGCGCCGGATATCAGGCCCTGAAGACCGAAATCGATGCCGCCGTCGCGCGGTCGTTGTCCTCCGGCTGGTATATCCTGGGGCAGGAAGTCCGAGCCTTTGAAGCCGAATTCGCGGCCTGGCTGGGTGCCGGTTCCGCTGTCGGCTGCGGCAACGGCACCGACGCGATCGCGCTGGCTCTGCGCGGCCTTGGGATTGGTCCAGGGTCTGCCGTCGCGACCGTGTCCCATACCGCGGTGGCGACCGTCGCGGCGATCGAAATGGTGGGCGCGACGCCGGTGCTGATCGACATCGATCCGCTTTTCTACACCATGGACGCGGCGGAGCTGGCGCAAGTGCTGGACCAGCCCCCCCCGGGCCTGCCGCCAATACGGGCGGTGCTGCCGGTGCATCTGTATGGTCAGGCCGCCGATCTGGACCCGATCATCGCCGCCTGCCAACGTCACGGTGCCGCTCTGGTGGAAGATTGTGCCCAGGCTCACGGCGCCAGGCTGCATGGCCAACGGGTCGGCACCTTCGGCGACGCCGCCACCTTCAGCTTCTATCCGACCAAGAATCTGGGCGCGCTGGGCGATGGAGGCGCGGTTGTCACGCGGGCACCAAACGATGCCGTCGAAATCGGCGCGCTTCGTCAATATGGCTGGCACAAGCATTACATCAGCGACACCGTCGGCGTGAACAGCCGGTTGGATGAGCTACAGGCCGCGATCCTGCGGGTGAAACTGGCGCATCTGGACGCCGGCAACGCCCGCCGCCAGGCGATCGCCGCGGCTTACGACTCGGCCTTGGCGGGAACCGGGCTGACCCCGCCCGCTCGGCGGCCGGACGCCGAACATGTCTTCCATCTTTACGTCGTGCGCGCGCCGGAACGGGATGCGATGCAGGCCCACCTGCGTGCCGCCGGTGTCGCGACCGGCATCCATTACCCCATGCCCGTCCATCTGCAACCCGCCTATCGCGGCCGGGTTGCGATGGGACCATCGGGCTGCACGCACACCGAGCGCGCGGCAACCGAAGTACTAAGCCTGCCGCTGTTCCCCGAACTGACCGACGCCCAGGTGGAGCATGTCTGCGCGGTGCTGCGAACCCTGTAGCGGCGCGTGGCAAAGCCGCCCCAGCCCCACTGGTTCTTCAGTTCGTCGAAGTCGTTCTCGCAATCGCCTCGTACCCGCCGGATTTAGGTTGAATCTTGCCCCATCGGCGATGTTCCAACCTGGCACCTCGGCCCATGGGTCCCGGGCTGGTATCGCACCGGGCATGCCGCCAGCGGTCCAGGGAGATCGCACTGTTGCATCGCGTTCCGAACCGGCGGCCTCGGGGAACCGAGGATTGGTCGGACGCAGAACATCACATGGCGGATACCATCCACTTTCCGTGGGTTCGTCATCCGGCGCTTCGCAATATCGACCCCGCCACCAAACGTGCTGGCACGACACGAACGCCGCGCGGGCCGGCGGGTGGCGCGCGCGTCATGGAGACAGTCATGGCGACCGTCGTTCCAACCGACGCGCCAATATTGTGTCATGGGTTGAAATTCATCGACATTTTTACCTGTCGATTGCAATTGATTTGAAAGCACTACGACACTATATCCATGTGTGAATTGTGTAACGAAAGCGATGGGTGGGACAGGATATGCTTGAAACATTTGTCGAATTCACGTTCGAAGCAGCACATCAGGTGCCGCCGCACTCGACGCTCCATGGTCATTCGTTCCGGGTCGTCGTTTTCATGACGGGGGAGCGTGATCCAGTTTTCGGCTGGTCACACAATTTGTACGACGTCCAGGCCGCGGTGAACGAGACAAAGCAGCGCCTGAACGACTCCTATCTGAACGATATCGAGGGCCTGGAAGTGCCGTCCCTGGAAAATGTCGCTGCCTGGATTTGGGACCGCCTGGATCCCGTGGTCCCCGGCCTTGACCGGGTGCTGATCCGTCGCGGCATCGAAGGTGCCGGGGAGGGTTGCTCCTACTCCGGCCGTCGGCTGAGAAGCGCCGCCTGATGACCGCCATCCATCGGCTGGTTCGGCCGCGGCGCGCGAATGAAGCCATGGACGTGCCGCTTCTCGACACCGAACGGCAACTCCTGACCGCCACCGCCGCGGTCAAGATCGGGGAGCTTTTCGACATCCTGCATATCGACCACCGCAACGACCACAACACCCGCGATACGCCGCGCCGCGTCGCCAAGATGTTTGTCGAGGAGATGATGAGAGGCCGGTTTTCCGCGCCTCCCGTGCTGACCGGATTCGACAATGTCCATAATTTCGATCAACTCATCGTGATTGGCCCGATCGATGTGCGATCCACCTGCGCACACCATCTGATGCCGATCTACGGAGAGGCGTTCATCGGCGTCCTGCCGTCGGAAACCGGGCAGATCATCGGGTTGTCGAAATACGATCGTATTGTCGATCATTTTTGCGGACGCCTGCAGATCCAGGAGGAGTTGGTCCAGCAGATCGGTCAATTCGTCATGGATCAGACATCCCCGCGCGGTGTTGCGGTCCGTATCAGCGCGGTGCATATGTGCAAAACTCACCGCGGGGTGCGGGCAAGCCATCGCAGCCGCATGATCACCGGCGCCTATTTCGGCTCGCTCGCCGACGATCACCAACTGAAAGCGGAATTCCTGACGGAGTGCGCCGAATTGGCGCGATCGGCCTAACAAAAGCCCGGTTCAAAGACGCGATCCGCGGGGCGGCAAACCCCGCGACAGGCGCGTCGCCTGGATACGGGAAGATCGGGGATCAAAGAGATGGGGCTCACCAGACGTGCTTTTGGA
Source organism: Asaia bogorensis (assembly GCA_945861095.1). Taxonomy (GTDB): domain Bacteria; phylum Pseudomonadota; class Alphaproteobacteria; order Acetobacterales; family Acetobacteraceae; genus Rhodopila. The sequence goes on from CAMATI010000017.1 coordinate 21,056, forward strand.
ACCTCGGTCCTTGCCGCCGGGTTCTCCGGGCTTGCACAGGCCGCGGAGCTTCCGCCGATCGCCGGCAAACCGATTCTGACGATTTCCGGTCGGATTGGGGTATTCAACGCCGACAAGCGCGCGCTGTTCGACCGCCCGCTGCTGGAAAGCCTGGGAATGACTGGGTTTACCACCACCACCCCGTGGCACGATGGCCCGGTCCGCTTCGAAGGCGTCCCGATGGCGCGTATCATGAGCGCGGTGCGGGCATCGGGCGACATGGTGATTGCCACCGCGTTGAACGATTATGAGACGCGCATCCCGCTGATGGATTTCACCGAATTCAACGTCCTGCTGGCCTTGAAGCGCGACGGCGAATATATGCCAGTGCGCGACAAGGGACCGCTGTTCATCGTCTATCCGTTCGACAGCAATCCTGCTCTGCGTCTGCAAAAATACTATAGTCGCTCCGCCTGGCAACTCGCCCGCCTCGTCGTGATATGAACGACCGGCGGGTATCGCCGTCGATGCAACCCGCCCCGCGAACCATGGGCAGCCGGAATACCCCGCGACGCTTTGTCCTGGCGCTTGGCTGCCTGAGCGGGTTCCTGATCCTCGCCGCATCCTACATATCCGTCCTGGTGATGGAACGCCAACGGTCCCTGGAGGCGGTTTCGCGGTACAACTCCACTTGGCTGCTCACCCAAGCCGCCGTGGAAGTGGCTCGCCTGGAAGCCACCATCGGCGGCTATGCGCTGGGGATCAGCGGCGTTGACAAGGACGAGCTGCATCTTCGGATGGAGATCGTCGCCAACCGGGTCCGCCTGCTCGACAGCGGCGAAGTGCGGACGCTGATCGCCGTGTTCCCCGATCTGGGGACCGCCGAACAGGAATTCCGCGAAGCCATCGCCGCGGCGCACCATTTGATGGATGCGATCGACACGCCGGGCGTGCCGCAAAAACTGCTGGAACGGCTGGCCGCGCTGAACCCCAGGCTGATGCGCCTGGCATCCTCGGGCTATGCCTATGGCGGTGATCTCGCGGCGGCCGATCTGGCGCAGTTGAGCGAGATGCATTGGCTGTTTTCCGGCGTTCTGGCCGGTTTGATCGGATGCGGATTCACGCTGATCGGCATTCTGGGCTGGCACAACCGTATGCTGTTCCGCGCCCATGCCGAGGTGAACGAACTGGTCACCGACCTGAAGCACACCAGCACCGAGTTGTCGGACGCAAATCATCGCGTTCAGGAGGCAATGACCGAGGCGCAGCAACAGAACGAGATCCTACGCGCGCGAGACGTGGAACTGCATACCCAGAATGCGCGCTTCGATGCCGCGTTGAACAACATGTCGCAGGCCCTGTGCATGGTCGACGCGAACCAGCGGCTGATCGTCTGCAATGTCCGATTCCAGGAACTATTCGGCACGCCGCCGGGCGCGGTGCAGCCCGGAAGCTCGGTGTCCGACGTGTATTGCGCCATCGAAACCGCCAATCGGTATGATTTCCAACTTATCGAGGCGATCCGGCGTGACCAGCAGGAATTGGTGTTCTCCCATCGCCCCGGCAATTTCCTGCATGACGTTCCGGATGGGCCGGCGCTGGCGGTGTCACATCAACCCATGTCCGGCGGCGGCTGGGTCGCGACCTACGAAGACGTCACCGCTCGGCGGCAGGCGGAAGCGCGGATCCACTACATGGCGCATCACGATACCCTGACCAACCTGCCGAACCGCGCCCTGCTGCATGAACGGCTGGCCGCGATGCTGCGGGAACCAGGTCGACGCGGGGAACGTCTCGCGTTTCTTTGCCTCGACCTCGACTATTTCAAGACCGTCAACGACACCCTCGGCCATCCGGTGGGCGACGCATTGCTGGAAGCCGTGGCCGACCGGTTGCGGCATTGCGTGCGCGATGACGACCTGGTCGCGCGTATCGGGGGCGATGAATTCGCGATCCTGCAGCCGTCCGCCGGTCACCCGCGGCAGGCGGAATTGTTGTCCCAGCGGGTGATCGAAAGCCTGTCACAGCCATTCGATCTGGATGGCCAGCGGGTGATCATGGGTGTCAGCATCGGCATAGCGATCGCGATGGAACCGGGCGGTGATGCCAATCTGCTGATGAAATGCGCGGACATGGCCTTGTACTGCGCCAAGGCCGAGGGCCGTGGCACCTATCGCTTCTTCCGCCCCGAAATGGATGCGGCGATGCAGACCCGGCGGACCATGGAATTGGACCTGCGGGAGGCGATGGCCAACGAGGATTTCACCGTCTACTACCAGCCGATCTTCGACCTGCGGGCCAACCGGGTGAGCGGGTTCGAGGCCCTGGTACGCTGGCGGCATCCGCTGAATGGGCTGGTCTCGCCGGGCGATTTCATCGCGCTGGCCGAAGAACTGGGGCTGATCGTTCCCATCGGGGAGTGGATCCTGACCCGGGCCTGCCGCGATGCCGCGACCTGGCCAGACGATCTGCGCGTGTCGGTCAACCTGTCCCCCGTGCAATTCCGGGGCGAGAGTCTGGTGACCACCGTAAGTCGTGCGTTGCAGGCCGCTGGCCTGTCGCCACGACGGCTGGAGTTGGAGATTACCGAGACGGCCCTGTTGCAGGACAGTGAGAAGGTCGTCTCCGAATTGCACAAGCTGCGCGATCTGGGCCTGCGGATCGCACTGGATGATTTCGGCACCGGATATTCGTCGCTGAGCTATCTGCGCAGTTTCCCGTTCGACAAGCTGAAGATCGATCAGTCCTTCGTGCGGGAGATGGGCACGCGTCCGGACTGCCGAGCGATTGTGCATTCGGTGGCGGCGTTGGCGTCGAGTCTGGGGATTATTACGACGGCCGAAGGTGTCGAGTCGAAGGAACAGCTCGAAGAGATTCGGCTGGCTGGCTGTGCGGAGGCGCAGGGCTATTACTTCGATCGTCCGCTGCCGGTCGAAGACTTGCATCGATGGTTCCAACCGCGTGCGAACGATTCCAAGGACAGACATATGTACCTTGAGCCGAATATACATGTATGACTGCATTATTATTGTCATTCATCGGTTTATAGCGCGGATTCGGACGCCTCGTTAACCGTTTCCCAACACTTGCGTGGCTAGGGTGTGGCACTGGACTCCAACCCCGGAACCCGCAAAGTCATGCTTGAAACATTCATCGAATTCACGTTCGAAGCGGCGCACAAGGTGCCTCCGTACTCCGGTCTGCATGGCCATTCATTTCGGGCCATCGTGTATATGACCGGGGCGAGGGATCCCCATTTCGGCTGGACCCACAATCTGTTTGATGTCGCGAAGGCGGTGAAGGCGACCCAACAGCGCCTGGATGAGTCCTATCTGAACGATATCGAGGGCCTGGAGGTGCCGTCCCTGGAGCATGTCGCGGCCTGGATCTGGGAGGACCTGGACAAGACCATCCCCGGACTGGACCGGGTCGTGTTGCGGCGTGGTATGGATGGGGCGGGCGAGGGTTGCTGCTATTCGGGCCGAACCACCGACCGGAGTGCCGCCTGATGTCGCGGGTGCAGAGGCTTTGTATTCCACGCCTTTCGAATGAAGCCATCGACCACACACCCTCGGACCAGCAACGGGCCGTGATGATCGGCGCCGTGGCGGGCAAGGTCGCGGAACTGTTCGATATCCTGTACGTCGATCACCAGAACGACCACAACACGCGGGACACGCCCAGCCGGGTTGCTCGCATGCTGGTCGAGGACACGATGCGCGGGCGATTCTCGGGCCCGCCGGTGATTACCGGGTTCGACAATGTGACCGCGTTCGATCAACTGATCGTCATTGGCCCGATCGATGTGCGCTCGACCTGCGCGCATCATCTGATGCCAATTTATGGAGAGGCGTATATCGGGGTGTTGCCGTCCGAGACCGGGCGGATCATCGGCCTGTCGAAATACGACCGTATCGTCGACTATTTCAGTGGGCGTTTGCAAATCCAGGAGGAACTGGTCAAGCAGATCGGTCAGTTCATTATGGAAAAGACGCTGCCGCGTGGTGTCGCGGTCCGCATCAGCGCGGTGCATATGTGCAAGACGCATCGTGGCGTGAGAGCCAGCCATCGCGGTCGCATGGTGACCAACGCGTATTTCGGCGTGTTGTCGCAAGATCCTGCCCTGAAGGCGGAATTCATGAACGAGATCACCGACCTCGCGCGTCAGCGTTGAGCGGCCGGCACCGCCCTTTCGATGATCGCTTGCCCGATGTCTGTCCAACCGTCGCTATCGCCGACCTCTGACGCCAGGTTTCCGCCGGTCGGGATGGCGCCGCGGGCGGGGCTGCATCGTCCGGTTGACCGGTGTGGGACGGATCGTCCGGTTGACCGGCGTGGGACAGATCGTCCGGTTGACCGGTGTGGCAAATCGCCACGCGTTCGGTTTGCGGGAAGCCGCCTGCTGGGCGGCGGCAGGTGCCACGCGCCTGGCCAGCCGGACGGTCGTGGATGATGGGTGCGCTATCGTCGAAGATCTGGTATTCGCTCCGCCGCGTAACCGGCGCCGCGAGCACGCAGTTCAATTTCAAGATCGTCTTCACCTGCGTCACCGGCTTCCTGGTGCTGCTTGCTTCCTATATCTCGCTGTTGATCGTGGAGCGGCAGACATCGCTCGACGCCGTCTCTCGCTATAACTCGACATGGCTGCTCAGCCAGGCCGCGACCGAGGTGGCGCGCCTTCACGGCACCGTGGCCGCCTATGGGGCGCCTGAGTCCCTGTTGGGACCCGATGATGTACAGCTTCGGCTCGATATCGTCGTCGCTCGTGTTCGGATGTTCGACGACGCGGAAGTCCGGGGACTGATCCGGTCCTCGGCGAGCCTGACCGAAATCGCCAATGACGTGCGCGAAACCGTTGCCGCCGCGCAGCCCATGCTGGATGGGCTGAATGGGCCAGGCAGTGTCGGCAGGTTGCTGGCCCATCTGGAGCCGTTGAACGGCAAGCTCGTGCGGCTGGCTTCGGCCGCCCACGTGCAAAGCGGGGCGCTTGCGGCGGCCGATCAGGCGCAACTCAACCGGTTGCATTGGATCTTCTCCGGCGTCCTGGTTTCCCTTGTCGCGTGCGGGTTCGTGCTGATCGGGGTCCTGAGTTGGCACAACCGGCTGCTGGTGACGGCCCATGACAAGGTGAACCTGCTGGTCGACGACCTGACCCATACCGGCAACGAGTTGTCGGCGGCGAACCAACGCGCGGTCGCGGCCATGAACGAGGTCCGCTATCGGAACAAGATCCTGCAGGCCCGGGATAACGAGTTGAACACCCAGAACGCGCGCTTCGATGCCGCGTTGAACAACATGTCGCAGGCCTTGTGCATGGTCGACACGCATCAGCGCCTGATCGTCTGCAATGTCCGGTTTACCGAACTGTTCGGATTGTCGCAGGACGACGTGCCGCCCGGTACACCGGTCGGCAAAATCTTCAGCAATATCATCGCGCAGGCTCGGCTGGACCCGGAACTGGTCCGCAACATCCAATCGGCGCAGGAGGCACTGGTGTTCTCCCACAACCCAGGCAGTTTCCTGAAAGAAATAGACATGGGCCCGGCGATTGCCGTTGCACACCAACCGATGATCGGTGGCGGCTGGGTCGCGACCTACCAGGAAGTGACGGAGCAACGACGGGCGGAGGCGCGTATCCGGTTCATGGCGCATCATGATTCGTTGACCGGCCTGGCGAACCGCGCATTGCTGCATGAACGGATGACCGCCTCCCTGCGAGAGCAGCCCCGCGGAGACCGGCTTGCCGTTCTGTGCGTCGATCTCGATCATTTCAAGAGTGTTAACGATACGCTGGGTCATCCGGTGGGCGATGCCTTGCTGCGGATCGTGGCGGAACGTCTGCGCCGATGCGTGCGTGGGGCGGATATGGTGGCGCGTATCGGCGGCGATGAATTCGCGGTGCTGCAATTCTCGGCCGATCATCCCCGGCAGGCGGAACTGTTGGCCCAGCGGATCGTTGCCAGCCTGTGCCAGCCCTACTCGCTGGACGGGCAGCGCGCGATCATCGGTGCCAGCGTCGGCATCGCGGTATCCTCGGACCAGGATTGCGATGCCGCCATGCTGCTGAAATGTGCCGATATGGCGCTTTATCGCGCGAAATCGGACGGTCGCGGGGCCTATCGCTTCTTCGAGGCGGCGATGGACGCCGAAATCCAGACCCGGCGCGCGATGGAGCTGGATCTGAGGGAAGCCATGATCAGGGACGAGCTGGTGCTGTACTATCAGCCCGTGTTCAACCTGGGATCTGATCGGTTGAGCGGATTCGAGGCGTTGATGCGATGGAACCACCCGGTGCAGGGCATGATCCCGCCGTCGCAATTCATCCCCCTGGCGGAGGAACTCGGCCTGATCATCCCCATGGGCGAATGGGCGATCCGTCAGGCCTGTGAGGACGCGTCCGCCTGGCCGGGTGATTTGAAGGTGGCGGTCAATCTGTCGCCGGTGCAGTTCCGCAGCGAAATCCTGGTCGAGGCGATCGAGGATACCCTGTCCCGGACCGGTTTGGACCCGCGGCGGTTGGAACTGGAAATCACCGAAACCGCCCTGCTGCGCAACACCGAAGCGGTCACGAAAATTCTGCACCGGCTACGCGACCGCGGGGTGCGCATCGTCTTGGACGATTTCGGCACCGGCTATTCATCCCTGAGCTATCTGCGCAGTTTTCCGTTCGACAAGCTGAAAATCGACCAGTCTTTCGTACGGGAAATGGCCACCCGGTCGGATTGTCTGGCGATCGTCCACTCGGTCGCGGCCCTGGCCGCGTGCCTCGGCATCACCACCACCGCGGAAGGGGTGGAAACGGCGGAGCATCTGGCCCAGGTCCGCGGTGCCGGCTGCGGAGAGGCGCAGGGCTACTATTTCGACCGACCGCAGCCGTTGCACGCCATCCAGAAATGGTTGCCGATCCTGGATATCCGCCAGGTGGCGTAACCCTTCACCCCATCGGCGTGTAGCGCCAGACGCTCGCGGGCGGGAAATTCAACGGTGTCCAGGCTTCCCGCTTGGCAGCCAGGCCGTGATGCCGATAGGGCAGCGGGGACGTGGCGCAGTAGCTGAAATGCAGGAACCCCTTGCCCGGCGCGACCGCATCGATCGCATCGATGAACCGACGTTGTTCGTCCCGCGGCAGCAGCACCAGCGGGATGCCGCATATGACGGTACCGATCTGGCCCTGACAATGCTCCGGTATCAGGTCCGACAACTGGCGGGCATCGCCCTGGATCACCCGCACGCCGGGTAGGACCCGACGCAAATGTTCCGCCATGTCCGGCACGATTTCGACGACGATCAACCGGTCCGGCGGAATGCCCCCCGCCAGCAGAGCCCGTGAAATGACGCCGGTTCCGGCGCCGAGCTCCACCACCACTTCGTTTGGTTGATACCGGGTCTGCGCGACGATGTGTCGGCACAATGTCGCCGACGACGGCACGATCGAACCCATTTGCAACGGGTTGGCCAGCCAGCGACGGAAGAACATGCTGCGATTGGCGATTTTTTTGCTGCCCCGGACGTGCGTGTCCGGCACGAGCCGATGGTCTGACTGTAGTATTTCTGTCATGGAACCGTCATCTTCCATATAATACTTGAAGTCCTCGCCCATTAGACCAAAGCGGCAAGCGGCGGAAGCCCTGCCATGCGACCGCTGCTCATGGTATCCTCGGGGATACCGAGCGCGATCTCCCTGGGGCGGCCCCCTGGGGCGGCGCTGCCAGGACACTGGTCCCGCAATTCGCGGCGTCGACGCATGGGTCGGCTTTCACGCCATGCCGGGCTGGGCTAATGTTTCAACGGCCGGTCACTCCGACGGCCGGTTATACCGAGGTAAAGCCGTCTAGGTATGAGTGCGCGTATCCTGATCGTCGACGATGTGCCCGCCAACACCCGGCTCCTCGAAGCCAAGCTGTCGGCGGAGTACTATCAGGTTGCCAGCGCCCCGGACGGGTTCGAGGCGCTGAGGAAGGCGCGCGACTGGCAGCCCGACCTGATCCTGCTGGACGTGATGATGCCGGCATGGATGGGTACGAATGCTGCCGGAAGCTCAAGGAGGCCCCGGCGACCCTGCATATCCCCGTGGTGATGGCAACCGCGCTCGGAGAACCGAGCGAACGGCTGCGGGGGCTGGAGGCGGGGGCGGACGATTTCCTGACCAAGCCGGTGGACTACGATACCTTGCGCGCCCGTGTCCGCAGCCTGGTGCGGTTGAAGCGGCTGCTGGACGAATCCCGGGCACGCGGGGAAACCGCCCGCGCGCTTGGTCTGGGGGGGGATTTTCTGCCGGCCCCATCGGTTGCCGGCGCCAACGCGTTGATCGTGGACGACTGGGATCTGGGTGCGCGCACGATCCGGGATGCCCTGACACGGGACGGCATCCTGCCGGTCGTTGTGCGGACCGAGGCCGACGCCATGGCGCGGAGCGCGGCCGGCGGAATAGACCTGATCGTGGTCAGTATGTCGCTCGCCGACGAAGATCCCCTGCATCTGATCGCAAGCCTGCGCGCGTCCGACACCACCCACGACACACCCATGCTGCTGATCGCGGAACCGGAGGAACGGGAACGTATCCTGCGCGGGTTCGAGCTTGGGGCCAGCGACTGGCTGACCTTACCGGTTGACGAAAACGAATTGCGAGTGCGTGCGCGCAACCAGGTGCGGCGGAAATTCTACCAGGATCGGCTGCGGGCAGACCTGGGCACCGCGCTGGAAATGGCGCTGCTCGACCCCCTCACCGGCCTGTACAACCAGCGCTATCTCCGCCGTCACCTGCTTGGCCTGATCGAAACCGGACCGACCCGCGATCTTGCCGTGCTGATGATCGACATCGACCACTTCAAGTCGGTCAACGACCGGTTCGGCCATGCCACCGGCGATGACGCATTGCGCATGGTCGCGGCCAGTCTCCGCGCCAACACACGGGTGTTCGATTCGGTTGCCCGCTATGGTGGGGAGGAATTTGTCGTCGTCATGCCGGGTGGTGACGTCGAAGACGCCACCGCCGCCGCCGAACGGCTGCGCGCCGCGGCCGAGACGATCGCCTTGCCCGTCCCGTTTGGCGGCACCACACACCTGACCATCAGCGTCGGCGTGGCATGTTCCACCGGGGCCGCGGCCACGGTGGAGGCGATGCTGCTGGCGGCCGATCAGGCGCTGTATGACGCCAAGCGTGCTGGGCGCAACCGGGTCGCGGTCGCGCCGGTCGTCGCAACTACTTGATTTTGGCTTCCTTGAACGGAACGTGCTTGCGGACGACGGGGTCGTATTTCCGCATTTCCAGCTTGCCGGTTTGGGCACGAGCGTTCTTTTTCGTCACGTAGAAAAACCCGGTGTCAGCCGTTGACACGAGCTTGATCTGGACGGTGTTTGACTTGGCCATGGCCTGATCCTTGAATGCGCGGGGCGGAGTATGCCACGCAAGGCGATTGAGGCCGAGGAAAATGCGCATGAAGGGGGCCAGGGTCAAGTGTTGAAAGCGCACGGCATCCCGGTTGGATCGACCCATGGCCATCAACGGCCCATCCATCCACACGGATGCTCCCGGACCGGCACGCGGACAGCCGGTTCCATGGACGCGGTCCCGATTTTCCGTTCGCGAATTCCCCGATAACAGGAGACCGAGATGACGATCCCGCTGCCCGGTCACGACGACCTACGCCGTCTGCTCTATACCCCCGTGGTGTCTGACGTGCTGGACAGCTTCGGTTTGATGCGCCAGGCAATGCGGCCATTCGTGCGGCCGCTGGACGACAGCCTTGTGCTGCTCGGACGCGCCCGCACCGGTCGGTATGCGACCCTGACCGCCCCATCGACCTCCGCCAACCCGTATGAGCTGGAGATGGACCTGATCGATGGGTTGCTGCCCGGAGAGGTCGCGGTCCTGGCCTGCGACGGCCCGACCGATTGGGTGGCGCCCTGGGGGGAATTGCTGACCACCGCGGCCCGCGCGCGCGGGGCCGCCGGCTGCGTGACCGATGGCCTGGTGCGCGACGTCGGCCGCATTCGCGCGATGGGATTTCCGGTGTTCCACGGCGGCATCGGCCCCCTGGACACGCGCAACCGGGCGGAAATGGTCGAAAAGGACACCGTGGTTCAGATCGCGGGCGCTCGGATCGCGCCCGGCGACTGGATCCTGGGCGACGTCGATGGGGTTGTGGTCATCCCCGCCGATCGGGCCGATGCGGTGTTCCGCGCCGCGCTCGACAAGATTGCCGCCGAGGACACGTCACGCGCCGAACTGGAAGCCGGCGACAGCTTGCGCACGGTCTTCGCGCGCCACGGCGTCCTGTAGGTGATCGTCCGCGGACCTTGCATTGCGATCCGGGCGCACTCGGGCAAGAAGCGACGGCATCGCGATGGAACAAGCGTCATGAGCGGGCATCACGTCGAAGCCGGCATCTCGGGCCGGGTTCGGGCACCGGCCCCAGCGGAAATTCGGTGTTTAGACGGACAAATTCCGCACCATCACAATCCGATGCCGTGGCGGTCAGGGCTTTTTTGACGATCCATCGCCGAATCGGCGCTGGGTGGGCGGCATGGCTGGGCGGCACCGATTGGTGGCGTATGCGCGGAGTTCTTTGACGGGAACCCAGGGCGATCGGTTCCGGAGGCAGGTTCTTAATGTGGATGTGGAACGTTCGAGGTGTCGGCGTATGCGGCACGAAATCCTTGCAGCAGGGGTGGCGGTCGCTGATCGATGCGGCTAAAGTTGTTGCAACGACGCCGCGAATCGGCAGACATCGTGCCATGATCGCAAACATGCGGCCTGGACACGACCTTCTTGGGGGCGTCGCGCCGTTAAGCCGCGAACCGACAAGGATCAATCATGTCAAAAGCCTTCATCGCAGAAGTCATCCGCAACTCCGCGGAACTGACCGGCGCGGCCGCCAACCGTGCCGCGGGCGACCTGATGGAAGCCATCGTCAAAGAACTGAAGAAGTCGGGCAAGTTCACGCTGCCGAGCTTCGGGACGTTTACGGTGCGGAAGACGAAGGCACGCAAGGGGCTCAACCCGCGCACCGGAGAGGCCATCAAGGTGAAGGCGGGCAAGACGGTCCGCTTCAAAGCCTCCCCGACCTTGAAAAAGGCGGTCTGATTTCGGTTGCCTCCTGGCTTGCGGCCGAATGCCGGTCCGGCATTCAGTCGTGACCCTGCGTGTTTCGCCCGGCCTGGGTGTACTGATCGTCGGACTCGGCACCGTGGTGGTGCCCTTCGATTCATCCGTCAACGTCGCGTTTCCCCATATTATCCGCGCCTTCGACCTGCCGATCCCGGCCATCCAGTGGGTCGTCATCGCCTACACCCTGACCTATGCCGCCCTCACCCTCGTGTTCGGACGCATCGGGGACATGCTGGGATATCGGCGGATATTCCTGATCGGCAGCGCCTGGAGCATGGTCGCGTTCGTCCTTTGCGCGGCGGCTCCGTCCTACCCCTGGCTGCTGGCGGCGCGTGTGATGCAAGGCGTGGGCGCGGCCCTGGCGTTGAGTTGCGGTCCCGCGCTGGCAACCAGCCTGTATCCGGAACAGGAGCGGGCGCGCGTGCTCGGGCTCTATACGATGGTGTTCGGCATCGGTGGCGCCATCGGGCCGGTCATCGCCGGGCAGTTGGTGGAGGTCTGGGGCTGGTCGGCGGTGTTCTGGTTCCGCGCACCCATCGCCGCGGCCGCGTTCCTGCTGACATGGACCTTGCCGGCGTCCCCTCGACACGGTTCGGCGCGGTTCGATGCGCCGGGTGCCGTGCTGCTGGTGGTATGGATCAGCGCCATGCTGTTGACGTTGAACCAGTTGCAGCATCTCGGCCAGACCGTGGTTTGGGGTGCGCTGGCAGCCACGGTGACGGTCGCCGCTATTGCCGGGTTCATCGTGCGGGAACTACGGACGGCCCAACCCATCATCGATCTGCGCTATTTCCGAGACCCCGATTTCGCGCTGGTGAACGGGGGGCATGTCGCGCTGAACCTGGCGGGCTTTTCCATCATGCTGCTGGTGCCGTTCTATCTGGACCGGATCGGCGGCCTGTCCGTGCCAGTGGGTGGCATGGTGCTGGCCGCGTCGCCGTTGGGGATCATGGTGTCGGCGCCAATCGCCGGGCGTCTGGCGTCCCGGGTGCCGCCGAAGCGCCTCGCTTTGATCGGCGCGGCCCTGATGGCGCTGGCCCAGATGGCCATCGGTCTGGCGGATGCGCCCGCCAACATCCCCCTGTTGTGCCTGTCGATGTTCGCGCAAGGCTGCGGGATGGGCTTGTTCCAGGTCGCCTATTTCGACATCGCCACCGCCACGATCCCGCGGGAGGACCGCGGCGTCGCGGGGAGCCTGGTGATGATGACCCGCACGGTCGGTGTGGTGACCGCGGCCACGGTGTTGATGCTGTTCTTCCAAACGCTCCGCGATGGCGCGCTGGGTCGGGGCGAGCCGGTCGAGACCGCATTTCTGATCGGCTTCCAGGGGGCCTTCCATATCGCGGCGGCGATCCCAGTGCTGGTTGTGTTGGCGGCCGTGCTGCGCGGCTGGGGACGTCGGGCTTGACTCTGGCGGCACTGCCCCCTAGTTTAGCCCGCGTCTAGCTAGGCATTATCCCATGAAGACCATCAACGTGCATGAGGCCAAATCGACCCTGTCCGTGCTGCTCGCCGATGTCGAACGCGGGGAGGAGGTGACGATTGCCCGCAACGGCACGCCAGTCGCCAAGCTGGTCCGCGTCACCCAGGCCCACCCGAGGGAGCCGGGCCTGCTGCGCGGCTTACCTGGCTGGAAGGATTTCACCTTCGATCCGGAGATGTTCGCGCCCCTGACCGATGAGGAACTGGTGGCGGAAGGCTGGGAATGACGGTCGGCTATCTGGCCGACGCCTGCGCGCTGATCGTTTTCCTCGCCTCCCCCAACGCCGACCGCATCATGCCCAACGCCGCCCGGATTATGCGGTCGGAGGACATCCGCGTGTCGCCGATCACGGTATGGGAGATCACCCGGAAAGCCGCGCTGGGAAAACTGCCGGCGGTCTGGGACCCGTATCCATCGCTCAGCCTGCTGCTGCGCGCACAGGGCTACAGCGTCCAGCCATTGGGGTGGGACGAAGCGGACCAGGCCAACCGGCTGCCGGCGTTGCACAAGGACCCGATGGACCGGATGCTGATCGCGACGGCCTTGCGGCACGATCTGGCGATCCTGACGGATGATGCGGTGTTTGCACGGTATGGGGTCACGACGATTTGGTAGGGGGGCAACTTCACCCCGTCATCAGGTCCCGGTCGTCATGGTCTGACGGGTCGGCTGTCCCACAGGCCCCGTACCATTGCGACGCAAGCCGCCGGATCGTCGGCGCGTCCGGCCGCATGCAGGGCGACGGCGGATGTCGCGATTACAATGGCTTCGGCCGCGGGATCGACCTGGCCGCATTCGCTGGGTCAAGCAAACGTCCCACCGTATTTTGCGGCGATCGCAGCCCCAGAACGCCCCTCAGGGCCAACAAAGCCGCGATGTCCGGGCTGAGCGCTTCGATCGGCACGAACGCAAAGCCGAGCGAAGATAGGCTTTGTTCGGCGGCGGCGGCGGTGGTGGATGGTAGGATCCGACAGCACGCCCAGCGCATCGACCAATGGCTGGCGGCCAGGGCGAGACGAGCCTCGGCCCTGGTCAGGGACCGCGATCGGCCGAGGCCGCGGCCCAGAATGCGGATGAAAGGGGGCGAAGTCATGCGTGTCGGTGCTCGCGCGCGTCGGGATTTCGGTCGGCGGGTCGTTTGCGGAACCTGTCGGAGGCTTTGTTATGCGGTTGCCCTTGTGGCTGTCAGCGCGGCCGATGGGTCGGCGGCGGATCTAGGATCGCAGCGGTAAGCCAGACAGTGGTCGCTGTTGCACCATCGCCCTTTGTCCGAAGCCCTATCGCACGCCGTCGCCAAAGAGCGGGCGATCACCCGGCTGCCGCACTGATGCCAACCACCCGGACCGTTGACCTATCGCGTGCCCTCCTCGTCTTCTCCGGACTTGATCCATCAATGACGATGAGGGGGCGGTTTCGGGTCAATATTTCGGCGGGGTTGACCTCATCCCAACCGCCCTGACCACTGATCTATGAGTGGCCGCTGCCATTGCGAGCGCCGCGAAAATCCAGGGGCCTGGCACCCTGGATCCTGCCCTGGATTGCTTCGCTGCGCTCGCAATGACAGAGGCCGATGTCGCCATGGGTCAATGTTTCGGCCGGGTCTCACACATCCAGATCTTCGACCGTCCGTGCGCGTTCCTGGATGAACTGGAAACGCAGTTCCGGCCGCCGCCCCATCAGGCTTTCCACCAGAATGTTGGTCGCCGCCCGTTCCTCCGGCGCCGCGACCACTTTCAGCAGGGTCCGGCGAGCGGGATCCATCGTGGTTTCCTTAAGCTGCATGGGCGGCATTTCGCCGAGTCCCTTGAAGCGGCTGACCTCGACCTTGGTGTTGGCCTTGAACTCCCGCTTCATCTTGCGTTCCCGATCGGCGTCGTTCATCGCGTAGACCGATTTCGCCCCCTGGGTCAGGCGGTACAGCGGCGGCTGCGCCAGGTAGACATTCCCGCGGCGGACCAGTTCGGGCAGTTCGCGATAGAAGAACGTCATCAGCAGGGACGCGATATGGGCGCCGTCCACATCCGCGTCGGTCATGATGATGACGCGGCCGTAGCGCAGTTTGGCATGATCGAAGCGGTCGCC
>CAMATI010000018.1 GCA_945861095.1 Asaia bogorensis
AGACAGGGCGCGCGCTGCTTGGCGTCACCCGGATTGTCCTGGCCCGATCGGGCCAGGACAATCCGGGTGACGCCAAGAAGAACAAAACAGGAATTGTGTTACCGACGTTCCCGGTCTAAAGTGTTACCAACGTGCCCGCTTGTAGAGGGCAAAGCCCCGCCCTTCTACCTCACGCGAAAGGCCAAGCCTTGAACGTCAGACGAGCACTCACCCTGCCGCTCATAGCGACCCTCGCGGCATGCGGCCCCAAATACTCCCCCGACACCTATGCCACCAGCGCCGTGCAGCAGGCCAACAAGGTGGAGCAGGGCACCATCATCGGCGTGCGAGAGGTCATGGTGTCCTCCTCGGGCGCCGTGGGCGGCGTGACCGGCGCCGCCGCCGGGGGCCTGGCGGGGTCGCAGATGGGCACCGGTCCGGCCAGCGCGTTCGGCGCCTTGGGCGGCAGCCTGGTGGGCGGACTGGCCGGCGCCGCGGCGGAGCAGATCGCGGCGGACACCAAGGCGTATGAGTATATCGTGCGCAAGGCCAACGACGACCTGGTCAGCGTGACGCAGAAAGACGCGACGCCGCTGACCTTGCACACGAAGGTGCTGGTGATCGCGGGGACGCAGGCGCGGGTCGTGCCGGATTACACCATAGCCGGGCAGGGGGCCGCGCCCGAGGCGAAACCGAAGCCCCAGGTCACGGCAATTCCCTTGCCGCCCCCACCGTCGCCGGCGGCGCCCACGACAAGCGAGACCGCGGGGGAGCAGACCGCCGAACAGCCGGCGTCGCGGACCATATTGGATGCCGAGTTGTAACGCCGGCATCTCAAAAGTGCCGCCCGAGCGCGATCGCGCCGCGAACGACCCGGACCGACGGATCAGACTACCTTGCGCCCGCGCAACCCCTCGATCTCCGCGGCGCTGTAGCCCAGTTCGCCCAGCACCGCGTCCGTGTGCTCCCCAGCCTCGGGCGTTGCGCTGCGGATCGACCATGGCGTGCGGCTGAGTTCGATCGCCTGGCCGATCACCTCGATATCCCCCAGCACCTTGTGGTGGACTTTCCGGGCGATCCCCAGATGCTTCACCTGCGGGTCCTCGAACACTTCGTTCATCTTGTAGATCGGCCCGGACGGCACGCCCGCCGCGTTCAACCGCTCGATCCAGTCGGCGGAGGTGCGGTTGACCGTGATCGCCTCGATCAACGCGTTCAGCGCGTCCCGATTGTCGGACCGAGCCTTGCCCGTGGCGTAAAGCGGATCGTTCGCCAGATGCATCGCGTCCAGCGCCTTGCACAGCCGGTGATAGATGTCGTTGCCGGCGGCGGCGATGTTGATATAGCCGTCCGAGGTCTGGAACACGCCGGTCGGAATGCTGGTGGGGTGGTTGTTGCCGGCCTGCTCCGGCACCTCCTTCGCGATCGTCCAGCGCGCCGCCTGGAAATCCAGCATGGCGATCTGGGCGCCGAGCAGGGAGGACTGGACCCATTGGCCCTTGCCGGATTCCTCGCGCTCCAACAAAGCCACCAGGATGCCCATGGCGGCGAAGATCCCCGCCGTCAGATCGGCGACCGGAATGCCCACCCGCACCGGACCCTGGCCAGGCAGGCCGGTGATGGACATCAGCCCGCCCATGCCCTGCGCGATCTGGTCGAAGCCCGGCCGGTCCCGATACGGCCCGTCCTGGCCGAAGCCGGAAATCGAGGCATAGACCAGCCGCGGGTTGATCTTGGCCAGGCTCTCGTAGTCCACGCCGAGGCGGAACTTCACGTCGGGGCGGTAGTTTTCCACCACCACGTCGGACTTGGCGACGAGGCGCTTCAGCACCTCCAACCCATCCGGTTCCTTCAGGTTCAGGGTCAGGCTGCGCTTGTTGCGGTGCAGGTTCTGGAAGTCGGGGCCATGGCGCTCGCCACCCAGGCCGGAATCGCCCTCCGGTGCCTCGATCTTCACCACATCGGCGCCCCAGTCGGCCAGTTGCCTCACGCAGGTGGGGCCAGCGCGCACGCGCGTCAGATCGATAACCCGGAAGCGGGCGAGGGGGCCTGTGCTCATGTGCGGAACTCTCCTTGGCGAGCGGGAAATGTGCGCCAAGGGCGGTAGTGGTCAAGGGGCGGTCGCTGAACCGATGGTTCGCGCCAGTATCGGGGCGGTGCGGAGACCTCATGCCGCGCGTGGACCCATCTGTGGCGAGCGGAACGTTGGTGCGGAGTCGTTTGCGGGCAGGTCGACAGTGATCGGATCGATGAAATGCTTGACGCGCAAAAATCGTGTTCTCATTATGTTCCGTAACGCTGTCGAGCCGCGGGGAAACCCCGGTCATAGAAACGTCCAGGAGAGTGCTGATGCACAACCGGTCACTGATTTCCCAAACAGGTTACCTCCCATCCGAGGGGGCACAATAGGCGATGGACACTCATCCGGCGCCACCGGAAAGCGCTAGTCAAACTCTTTGTTTTGTCCGTCGAACCGCGATGTCCGGGCCAGCCTGTCATGCGACGGCGATGGCGACGGCGATGGCGACGGCGACGACGACAGGGTCAATGCATGGCATCGGTTCGGTCGCGCGGCCAACCCTATGGCCGGGCTGGCTCCCGGCCCTGCGGTCGCCGCTGGGGACCGCCTATCGGGTCTACGTGGAATGGTGCAGGCGTCGACGGTCTTCGATGTTGCTCCCGCACTCGACGAAGACCCGCGCTGCCATCGTGATCGGAAGTCTCCTGGATCTGGCAGCCGAGACGGGAAGCCCGATCCGGCTGGTGTCCGGCGAATTGGCGGTCGGGGTGTTTGGCGACCTGATCCCGAATGTGGTGCGGGCGCTGGACGCGAAATGCGATCTGCGGATCGTGATGGAACGTGATCACGACGCGATGCTTGATAATCCCTTCTACGCGACGATCCTGGCGCGGGTTCCTGACGCGGTCCGGTCTCTGCCAACACCCCTGACGGACGTCATCGGCGAGCGAACCCATTTCTTGCTGGTTGGCCGGACGGCTTATCGCGTTGAAGTCGAGGACAAGACCCGCAAGGCGACCGCTTGTTTCAACGACACGACCGCAAACGTGGTGCCAACCCTGCTGGCCCAGTTCGAAACCGCCTGGAGCGTGGCCGAAAATCCAGGTGCTCGCTCGCGATGACCGGGTCGCGGACGCGAGCATCGCGTGCGACGGCCGGGTGAGGCTCCCCACACCCACGATGTGACGGTCGGCGGCGGAACGCTGGTTCCTTCATTCCGTTGACCGCGCGCGGGATCGTGGCGCTGCGTCAATTCGGACAGGAGGCACGGGCGCAACAGTTAGAGGCGATCGTTCAGCGGCTTGGCGGCGGATAGCCGAGCGGGTCCGGGGTTCGGCCGCCACCGGTGGGACGGGCGGATCAGCCCTGGCGTTCCGCCCGCTTCACCGCCTGCCACCCATCCTCCAACACGTTCAACGGCGTTTCCGCCAGCGACTGCCCCTTCGCTTCAAAATCGCGCTCCATCGCATTGAACCTGCGGGAGAATTTGTCGTTCGCGTGACGCAGGCACGTCTCTGGATCCAGGTTCAGCTTGCGCGCCAGATTCGCCAGCACAAACAGCAAATCCCCCACTTCATCCTTCAGCCGCTCGGCGTTCCGCTCCCCCAGTTCCGCTTTCAGTTCCGCGACTTCCTCGTCCAGCTTGTCCAGCACCGACTCCGCGTCCGGCCAGTCGAAGCCAACCCGAGACGCCCGGGCGGTCAGCTTGGCGGCGCGGGTCAAAGCGGGCAGGGCGGTCGGCACCCCGGCCAGCGCCCCCGTCTCCTGGCGAGCCGCGCGTTCGGCGGATTTCTGAGTCTCCCACGCCACGGTCTGGGCTCTGGCATCCCGCTCGGCTGCCTCACCAAACACATGAGGATGACGTCGTATCATCTTGTCACTGACGGATTTAGCGACATCGGCGAAAGCGAAGTGCCCGGCTTCCTCGGCCATGCGGGCGTGGTAGACGACCTGGAACAGCAGGTCGCCCAACTCGTCTGATAACGCCGGGAAATCGCGTTTGGCGATGGCGTCCGCGACTTCGTAGGCTTCCTCGATCGTGTAGGGCGCGATGGTGTCGAAGTCCTGCACCTTGTCCCATGGACAGCCCGTCGCCGGGTCACGCAGAGCGGCCATGATGTCGATCAGGCGGCGGAGTTCGGCTTCCGCCGAGGGGTCGGTGTGGGGCATGGGGGCGGATAGACGGTGGGGTGCGTGGGATGCAAGGTCTGTGGCGCGCTTACGGAAGGCCACCGTGTTGTGTGGCTGAAAATCCGGCACGCCACCAGGACCACGGATCGCCGCCACGGCCCGCGCCCAGCGGGTCCAGGGGCAGGGGATGGAACCGGGGGGCGTGGCCCCGGAGACACCGGCCGCCGACCGGAGCAATGCCGATATCACGCCGAGCGCGCGGCCCAAGGCCGCGGACGCGTTCTTGACCCGCGCGGGGCGTTACCGGACCACGGCGCACGCCACTTCGGTTCAGGACAGGGAAAGATCACATGACGCAACCCACATGGCACGCCGATCCGCTGGTCTGGGGCCACGGCCCGCGCGTGTTCGAGGCATTCCTGGAGCCGACCTGCCCATATTCCGTGCGGGCGTTCGGCAAATTCGACGACCTGCTGGCTCAGGCGGGGGAGGACCGCATCACCATCAAGATACGGCTCCAGTCGCAGCCCTGGCATATGTATTCGGGCGTGATCGTCCGGTGCATCCTGGCTGCCTCGACCTTGGAGGGCGGGAAGGCGGCGGCGAAATCCATCATGACCGCGGTGGCCGACCATCGGGAGGAATTCGAGTTCGAACGCCATTGCCGCGGCCCCAATCTCGACGCGACACCCAATGACATCATCGCGCGGATCGAAACCTACAGTGGTTTGAAGCTGGCGGAGGCGTTCGCGATCCCGGATCTGGACCGCGAGATCAAGTGGCACAGCAAATACGCGCGCCAGAACGGCATCCACGTTTCGCCGACCTTCATGGTCGACGGCTTGGTCCAGGCCGACATGAGCAGTGGGGACGCGGTTGCCGACTGGGCCGCTCGGCTGCTCAAGCCCTGATGCAACGCGGGCGATCGCCTTCGGTCGCCGGTGGTCCCGATCCTTTGGCCCATATCCTTTGGCCATCATGCGAGCGACCGCGCTTGTGGCCTGGAGTTTGCAGTGGGAGTTTCGCACAGGACATCGCGTATAGACACGAAAACCCGCATGCCCCCCTCAACCGCGCGCGGTTCGGAGACCTGACCGTCCCGCCCCGCCGAATGGAGCGTTGATCCATGAGCCAAACACCCCAGCGTCGCCCCTATGTCAGCCGCACCGTGTCCTTCGCCAGCGGTGCCGATTCTCCGGTGCGGGTGCTGGAGGAATGCCTGGCCGAGATCGACCTGCGGGAGGCAGCGGTCGGCGCGTTCACCGTGATCGATGCCGCCGCCGCTCGCTCGGCGGCCGAGGCGGCGGCGCAACGCTGGCGGGCGGGCGCGCCGCTTTCGGCGATCGACGGCATGCCGGTCGGCGTGAAGGACATGATCGACAGCGCCGACATGGTCACCGGCATGGGTTCGCCGCTGTACGACGGCTACCGCCCGCGGTTCGATTCGGCCAGCGTCCAGGGGCTGCGCGAGTCCGGCGCGGTCATTCTGGGCAAGACGGTCACGACGGAGTTCGCCTCGGCGCAACCACGCGGGACACGCAACCCCTGGGACCTGACGCGCACACCCGGCGGCAGCAGCAGCGGATCGGCGGCGGCGGTTGGATGCGGAATGCTGTGTGGCGGGCTTGGCACACAGGTGGTCGGGTCCATCCTGCGGCCGTCCGGCTATTGCGGGGCGTATGGGTTTAAGCCCTCGGTGGGCGGGATCAATCGCGGCGGCAGCCTGGATTTTCTCAGCCAGAGCGTAACCGGCACGATCGGCGCGAGCCTCGCCGATACCTGGGCGATGGCCCGCGCGGTGGCGGACCGGGTGGGCGGCGATCCGGGCTATCCCGGTCTGACCGGCCCGCTGACCTTGCCGCCATCGCGCCTGCCGGTGCGTCTGGCCCTGCTGCGCACCGTCGGATGGAATCTGCTGGCCGAACCCGCGCGCACCTCGCTGGAGGCGGCATTGGAGCGGCTGCGGACCGCCGGCGTGACGGTCCTGCTGCCGGAGGACTGCCCCGAACTCGCAGCGGTGGAAGCCGCGACGGTGGAGGCGCGCGAGATCACCATGGACATCAACGCCTGGGAATGGCGCTGGCCCCTGGGCAGCTACATGGCGCGCGATCCCGCGGGGTTGAGCCCGAGCGCGTTGGAGCGGCACGCACAGGCGAACGCCCTGACCCAGGCGGACTATGTGGCGCTGTTGGTGCGGCGGGACGCGGCGCGGGCGGCCTATGCCGCTTTGGCCGGTCAGGTCGATGCCGTGGTCAGCGTCACAGCGCCGGGGGCCGCACCGGTCGGCCTGGAAAGCACGGGCAACCCGATCTTCGTCGTGCCAGGGTCCATGCTCGGTGCGTCGGGCGTCAGCCTGCCGGTGCTGGACGATGGCGGCCTGCCGCTCGGGTTGCAGGTGCTTGGCTTTCCGCAAGGCGATGCGGCCGTGTTCGCCGTGGCGGGCGGGATTGAGGACGTGCTGCGCTTGTAGCTGCCGCTACGGTGCACGGGGTGCTACAGGCGACCATGCGCAACCGGCGGCAGCGATCAGAGAGCAGGAGGAATGGCTCTTTTCCCGTTCCTCGAACCGTGGTCTTTTGCGGCCCGAGACATGAGTCTCGTGGGATTTTTTCGGGGAGAGAACAGGATGTTCAACCACATCATGGTCGGGAGCAATGATATTGCCCGGTCGAAGGTTTTCTACGACGCGACGTTCGGCGCCATGGGCGGCAAGGCCGGGGTGCAGGACGCGAAGGGGCGGCTGATCTACGTCCATGACGGCGGGGTGTTCATGGTTAGCCCGCCGATCGATGGCAAGCCCGCGACGCATGCCAACGGCGGCACCGTGGGCTTCAAAATGGCCAGCGGGGAGCACGCAGCGGCCTGGCATGCGGCCGGCGTTGCGAATGGCGGCACGGCGATCGAGGACGCGCCCGGCGTTCGTCCGGGCGGTTCCATGTTCCTTGCGTATCTGCGTGATCCGGACGGCAACAAGCTGTGCGGGCTGCATCGGGTCCCGGCCGCCTAATCGGACGCGGACAAATACACGGGGTGTGCCGCCGGCGCGGATTGTGCCGGCGGGGCCTCGTGGCAATGCGACCCTGGGCAGTGCGACCCTGGGCAGTGCGACCCTGGGCAATACGACCCGGGGCCATGCGACCCTGGGCAATGCGACCCTGGGCAATGCGACCCTGGGCAATTCGACCCTGGGCAATTCGACCCTGGGCAATTCGACCCTGGGCAATTCGACCCTGGGCAATTAGCGCCGATGCCGGTGATCGGCTTCTGGAGGCGCGGAAGGGGCCGGGGTTCGGTCGCCATGCGGTCAGAGAGACGGTCGGAGAGCGAGACGCGCATCATCCGCGCTCGCGTCTAATTGCCGCATAAGATATATTATGTTAAATAATGGCCGTGGCCACCGGCGCGCCGGTGGATCAGCGTGTCTCGGTTCCCCACGGCGATATATCGATCGACACGCCATTCTGACCAAAGTCGCGGAAGCCCATCTGGACCGGTTCGACCGGCGCGACAGATGCAAGCGCGAATCCCTCAATTCCAATATCCAGGGACAGCGCACCAGCCAGGTCCGGGACTGACGGAATATCTCCGCTGGGAAATTCGGGCGTACTCCCACCAACGGGAGCCGCCAGAAACGCAAGCCGCGGCGCGGCGGCGGCCGTTCGTGAGGCGGACGCCTGAACGGTGGCGCCCGCTCTCGCGGTCAGATCGATGTTGACCACCAACACGCCTGACCCGGCACTGACATTGCCAGCCATGTCGGTGGCCTTCGCCGTGAGAGCATGCGATCCCGCGGCCATCGCTCCAGAAGTGACAGACCACGCGCCCGACCCGTTCGCGATCGTCGATTGGAGCGCCGTCGCGCCATCGAACAATGTGATGAGTGCATTCCCCTCCGACATACCGCTGAAAGTCGGTGTCGTGTCGCCAGTGATGTTGTCGGTATCCGACACACCCGTGTCCGATGCGGCTATCATATCCGGGACGCCGGGCGTCAGCGGCGCCATCGTGTCGATGGTCACGGTCAGAGCCGCCGACCTGACACTGACATTGCCCTTACGGTCCGTGGCCGTCGCGGAAATCGCGTGGTTTCCGTCCGATAGCACGCGGCTGTCCACTATCCAGGATCCGGACGCGCCAACTCGGCCGGTCCCGACGATCGTCACGCCGTCATACAACGTGACGGTCGCACCAGGTTCGGCCTTGCCGTGGAAACGTGCGACGGCGGCATTGGTGATATCATCGGTGTTCGACCGTCCATGGTCGGAACTGCTGCTAAGATAGGGCGTCGTGGGGGCGTCGGGCGCCGTCGTGTCCTCGACGTCGATGGTCACCGAAAGGCTGGACGACGCAACGCTGACATTGCCGGCCACATCAGTGGCCGTTGCCCTGATGCTGTGCGCGCGGAACGCCAGTGGCGTGGTCGTCACCGACCAGATGCCGGCGGCGTCGGCGACCGAGGTCCCAACCACCGTTGCCCCATCCAGCAGCGTAATCAGCGCAAGCGCCTCGGCCTTTCCGGTGAACGTCGGCGTCGTCACCGTCGTGATATTGTCCGTGCTCGATACCCCGTCGTCCGACGTCGCTGTCAGGTCCGGCCGGGTCGGCGCCGTCGGTGTCACGGTGTCGATCGTTACGTTCAGAGCCGCCGACCTGACACTGACATTGGCCTTACGGTCCGTTGCCGTGGCGGAAATCGCGTGGACGCCGTCCGACAGCACGCTGGTGTCCACGATCCATGTTCCGGACGCGCCAACCTGTCCGGTCCCGACGACCGTCACGCCGTCATACAACGTGACGGTCGAAGCCGGTTCGGCCGAACCGATGAAACGCGAGACGGCGGTATTGGTGATATTGTCGGTGCTCAACCGTCCTTTGTCGGAGCCGCTGCTAAGATTGGGCGTCGTCGGGGCGTCGGGCGCGGTCGTGTCTTCGGCATCGATGGTCACCACAAGACCGGATGACGCGGCGCTGACATTACCGGCCAGATCCGTGGCCGTCGCCTTGATGATGTGTTGGCGCACTGCCAGTGGCGAGGTTGTAATCGACCACGCACCGGCGGCATCCGCGACGGTCGACCCGACCACAATCGTCCCATCGAGCAACGTGATCGTCGCATGTCCGGTGGCGGTGCCGACGAAGGTCGTCGTCGTCACGCTCGTGATGTTGTCCGTGCTCGATATCCCATTGTCCGAGGCCGCGGTCAGATCCGGCTTGCCAGGAGCGAGAGGTGCCTTGGTGTCGATCGTGACACTGAGCGATCCAGACAGCGCGCTCACATTGCCGGCACGATCGGCCACCTGGGCGGAGATCGCGTGCACGCCATCCGACAGCGCCGTCGTGGTCACGCTCCAGGCGCCGGAAGTGCTCGCTCTCCCGGTTCCGACGATCACGGCACCGTCATAAAAGGTCAAATGCGCGCCCGCTTCGGTCTTGCCACTGAATGAGGCCTTGGACCGGTTCGTGATGTTATCGGTGCTCGATGTGCCGCTATCCGAGAGGGGCGTGAGATTAGGCGTGGTTGGAGCCGTTGGGGATGTCGTGTCGATGGTGACGGACAGCACGCCCGAAGCCGAGCTGGCGTTCCCCGCCTGGTCGGTCGCGCGAGCGGAAATCGCATGAACCCCGGCCGCGAGGGCAACCGTCGTGATCGACCATGCTCCGGCGCTATTGGCCTTCGCCTGGCCAATCACCGTGGCATTTGCGCCGTCGAACAGCGTGACCGTGGCATTCGCCTCGGCCTTGCCAACGAAGGTGGGGGTCGTCACGCCGGTGACATTGTCGGAGTTGGATATTCCGGTGTCCGACGTTGTAAGAAGATTCGGCACCGACGGAGGTGCTGGGGCGACGGTATCCATCAGTTCAATCTGGATTTCTATGGGCGATGCACTAGCATTTTCTGCGACATTTCTTCAACATTTTGTCGCGCGGTGCGGATGACGCACCATCCTGCCCGGATCGCCAGCAATTCTGATTATGGCCGAGCGAGGCATGCTCCTCGTTAAATTCGGCCTTGCGTAGGGTTTCATCGCGCCTTTTTCGACCGTTGGTGTGCGATTTTGATGTTCGAAGCGGGGGGCATTGGGATGGAGCCGCAATCCTGGGGCAAGGGGATCGGTTGATTGTTTGCTTTTTGTTCTAGGCCGGACGCAGGATCGGTGGCAAGTCAAAAGTGGATTTCGACGATAGGATGCGGGCTTTTGGGGTAAAACCCCTCGGATTGCCCTCGGATTTGCGCTGTTTGCCTGGATTTTGGGCGATGGTTAACAAAAACCCCGAATGGTTAATTTAGCGCGAAACTGACTATTGGCGACTTTCACCAAAGCTCCCATCCGGGTTTCGGATTGTGTTGTTAGCCTCTGATACAACACAATTTATCGAGCTACTTAAGATTCTACTTTAAGTGTGTATTTTCAGTAATCCGTTCCGGTCAGGCGCGGATAAGGGGGGAGTTCGTTACAAAGCAATGCGGGACTCGGGGGGTATTGTTCCGGTTCCCTGCGGTTAACCCTGGCGTTCATGATTGCGTGCGGATTGGGCAGGTGGCTGCTTTCGAGGCGGGTCGGACAGGTGAGCACTGGATGGGCCTGGGTGTGACGGCTCCGGGCCATAATGAGCACTTCTGCCGGATCGCGCCGAGATTGGAGCCAAAACGCCCGTAATGCCCCCTGCCCGGCTATGGCCGCCAAAGCCTTACGTCGACTTCCGCTTGCCCCACACGCACCGTCCGTGGCAACCGAGGGCCCATGCTCAAGGTCAGTCCAGCACCGGTCGATCGCTTCCTGATCGCCGCGACCGTCGACCGGTTGATCTACGGCAGCGACACGACGTTCTCGGCGGATGACGCGCGGACCCTGCTCGATGCGTTGCCGCACGGGCCGTCACCGTGGTTTGAGTTCGGGCTGTCCGGAAAAAGGTCCGGCGGGTCCCAGCGCGGGTTCGCGGCCGGCGTTGGCTCGGTCAATCTGAAGGACGACAAGGACCGGCAGTTCCAATACAGCACGTCGTCCGATGCCTACACGCGGGCCGGCCAATGGAAACTGCTATGGTATCGCAGGCGCACCCGCCAGTTCATTGATATCGAACAGGTCATGGCCGACGTGACCGACGAAGGTCGCGGCGCCCGGATCGTCTATGACCTGTCCGGACAGCCATTGGAGATGGATATCCGGGTCAACCGCTCGTTCAGCCTGTTCTGGACCCCCGTCGTCATCGTGATCCCCGGCTGGCGCCCCTGGAAGACGCCGGATTGGATTTCGCCGGCCTGACGGGCCAGGCGTTTGGCCACTGTGCCGACCGACCGCGGTGCTATCTGGCGACGCACCACTGCACCTGATCCGCGCCATCGCCCGGCCCGCCATCGCCCGGTTCGCCATCGCCCGGTCCGCCATCGCCCGGCCCGCCATACGTTCAGCCCGCCATACGTCCGGCCAGAGCGAACGAGACGCGCTGCCAACCCGGCCCCAGCGCCCCATCCGCGCGATACCGAATTGAGTCGCCCCCCGCCCCATGCGATACCGGAAGAAAGGGCACCGCGGGGGAAAATCGAATGACGGGGTTGAAGGCGGACACGGTCACCTCGGTGATCGCGTTGGCGGTTGCCGGATATATCGCGCAAGAGGGCTATGCCCTCGACCTGGGCACCGCGTCCAACCCGGGGTCCGGCTTCATTCTGTTCTGGACCGGCCTGATCATGGCCGGATTGGCGGCCAGCGTGTTGATTGGCAGCCTGGTGGGCGGCGAGCGGGGATTCAGTCTTGGCTCGGTTTTCCGGGATTCGCGCTGGGGCAAGGTGCTCTATGTCGTGACGCTGCTGGTCGTGTATGCGGCCCTGCTGGAAACCCTGGGCTTCGTCATCACCACCTTCATCCTACTGATCGTGCTGTTCAAAACGGTGGAACCGCAAAGCTGGGGCGTCTCCCTGATCGGCGCGTTTCTCACCACGGCGGCGGCCTGGGGCGTCTTCGTTGCCTGGCTGGGAACCCAGCTCCCCACCGGCATCTTAGGGAACGGATAGCCCATGGACGTCTTCTCCAGCCTTTGGCTCGGCCTTGGCGTCGCCTTGCAGCCGATCAACCTGTTGTTCTGCTTCGCGGGCGTGTTCATTGGCACTCTGATCGGCGTGCTGCCCGGGATCGGTCCGGTCGCGGCGATGTCGCTGCTGCTGCCGATCACCTTCAATATCAGCCCGGAAGCCGCGATCATCATGCTGTCGGGCATCTACTACGGATCGATGTATGGAGGCTCCACGACCGCGATCCTGGTCAATATCCCCGGGGAAGCCGCCTCGGTGATCACCTGCCTGGACGGCTATCAGATGGCGCGGCAAGGCCGAGCGGGACCGGCGTTGGGGATGGCGGCGATGGGGTCGTTCATCGCGGGGACATTGGCCGTGATCGGCCTGATGTTCCTGGCCCCTACCCTCGCCATGGTCGCGGTGAAGTTCGGACCGGCCGAGTATTTCAGCCTTATGGTCCTGGGCCTGACCATCCTGGTCTGGCTCAGCCAGGGGTCCATCCTGAAGGCGCTGATCATGGCATGCCTCGGCGTGGTGCTGGGACTGGTCGGGATCGACAGCATCACCGCCCTGCCCCGCCTGACCTTCGACAAGATGCAGTTGATCGACGGGCTCGGCCTGGTTCCCATCGTCATGGGCCTGTTCGGGATCGCGGAAATCCTGGTGAACATCGAACAGAAGCTCAATCGGCAGGTCTTCGAGGCTAATGTCAAAGGCATCATGCCGACCAAGGAGGATTGGCGGCGCAGCGCCGGGCCAATTGCCCGAGGCTCGGTGATGGGCTTTTTCCTGGGCATTCTGCCGGGCGGCGGGGCGGTGATCGCCTCCTTCCTGTCCTATGCGATGGAAAGGCGGCTGTCGAAGACGCCGGAACGCTTCGGCCATGGCGCGATCGAGGGCGTTGCCGGGCCGGAAACCGCCAATAACGCCGCGGCGGGCGCCGGCTTCATTCCGCTGCTGACCCTGGGGATTCCGCCGAACGTGGTGATGGCGCTGCTGCTGGGCGCGTTCATCGTGCACGGGGTGCAGCCGGGACCGTTGCTGATGGTGCAGCAGCCCACGCTGTTCTGGGGCGTGGTCGCCAGCATGTATATCGGCAACGTGATGCTGCTGGTGCTGAACATGCCGCTGATCGGCCTATGGGTGCAGTTGCTGAAAGTGCCCTACAAGATCCTGTTCCCGATGATCCTGCTGTTTTGCGTCATCGGCGCCTACAGCGTGTCCAACCAGGTGTTCGACATCTACCTGATGCTGGGCTTCGGTATCCTCGGCTGGCTGATGAAGAAATACGGCTACGAGCCCGCCCCTCTCGTACTCGCCTTCGTGCTCGGCCCCATGCTGGAAAACAACCTGCGGAAATCGCTGATCCTGAGCCAGGGGGACTTCATGTTCTTCTTGAATCGGCCAATTTCCGCGACCTGTCTGGTGCTGGCGGTCATCTTGGTGCTGTCGCCGCTGCTGCCGAGCTTCAATAGGAAACGGCGGGAACTGGCGACGGATGAGGGGTAGGCTTGATGGAGAGACGGCGCGGTTCAGATTTCGACGACCATCCCGTCGTAACCGCCCTCCACCCCCGGCGGCAGGTTGTCGCGCATCCAGGCCCAGTCCATCTCGGTACTCATGTGGGTCAGGATGGTCCGGCGCGGTCGCAGGCGATCCACCCATTCCAGGACAGTGGTCAGCCAGGCATGCGTCCAGTGCGGCTCCGAACGCCGGAAGCAGCCGACGATCCAGGTGTCGATGCCGTCCAGCGTCCTAAACGCAACGTCGTCCAGATCCACGACGTCGGTTGAGTAGCCGAAGGCGCCGATCCGCAGGCCCAGGGTGTCGATCCGACCGTGGCCCTGGCGGAACAGGCTGACGTCCAGACCCGCGACCTGGATGGTCTCGCCGGGTTCGGCCGGGACCGGGGCCAGCACCGGACGGTAGAATCCTGGGGGCTTCCAGGGGGCGAACGCGTAGCCAAAGCGGCGGATCACTTCATCCAAAGTCTTTTGCGTTGCAAAGGCTTCCAGCGGCCGCTTCACAATTCGGTTGAGGATGCGCACCTCATCGATGCCGCCGACATGGTCGGCATGTGCATGGGTGAACAGGATGGCATCGATCTTCGAGATCCGGCAGTTCAACAACTGGGACCGCAGGTCGGGAGATGTGTCGACCAGCAGGCGCTGGCCATCTGGGGCCTCGATGACGATCGAGGACCGGGTGCGGCGGTTGCGCGGCTCGTTCGGGTCGCATTTGCCCCAGTGACCGGCACCGTCCTCTCCCCCGATAAAGGGGACGCCCGCGGAGCCACCGGTGCCGAGGAGTGTAATTTTCATGCGGTCTTGCGGAACAGGCGCCGAAAATTGTCGGTGGTCAGGTCCGCCGTCGCGTCCGGGGTCAGTCCCCGGACTTCCCCCAGGACGCGGGCGGTATGGGCGACCCAGCCCGGCTCATTGCGTTTGCCGCGGAACGGGACCGGCGCCAGGTAGGGGGCGTCGGTTTCCACCAGCAGGCGGTCGAGCGGCATGTCGCGCGCGATCTCTCGTAGTTCGGTGGAACGGGGAAAGGTCAGGATGCCGGAGAAGCTCAGATAGCCGCCCATGGCAACGGCAGCTTCGGCGAGGGCGCGGGTGGAGCTGAAGCAGTGCAGAAGGAAGGTAAAGTTTCCTCCACTATCGCGTTCATCTTGCAGGATTTGTGCGATGTCATCGTCGGCGTCTCGGGCGTGGATGGCGAGCGGTACGCCAGCCAGGCGGGCGGCGCGGATATGGACGCGGAAGTTCTGGGCCTGAATGTCGCGGGGAGATTTGTCATAGAAGTAGTCGAGGCCGGATTCGCCGATGCCGATCACGCGCGGATGGTTGGTGAGTTCGGCAAGTGCCTCCGGGGTCGGGATCGGCGCGCCCGCTGCATTATGGGGATGCACGCCGACGGTGCACCAGATGTCCGGGTTGGCATCGGCCATGGCGGGCAGGGTCTGCGATTGCGCCATACTGGTCCCGATGGTCACCAACTCCCCAACCCCGGCGCCCCGCGCGCGTTCCAGGACCGACGGCAATTCCATCGGCGTGAAGTAGTCCAGATGGCAATGGGAATCAATCAACATCAACGAGATATCCCGTTTGATTCACGTGCTCTGACAAATGGACCGGTTCCAAGGGCCGTCGCCCTTGGCGGGGTCCAGGGGCAGATCCCCTGGAAAACCGTCGTCAAGCCACCGCCTCCACATACCGCGGAAACACCCCTTTAGGCGCCGGCAAGGCCAGTCCCCCCGGCAACGGAACCGCCAGAGCCTCCAGGGACCGCGCCTCATCCGGCACTCCCAACTGATCCAGCATCCGCGCCATGGAATCCGGCATAAACGGTTGCAGCAAGGTCGCGATAACCCGCTGCGTGTCACACAGAACCCGCAAGACCAATGCCATACGAGGCTTATCTGTCTTATTCAGAGCCCAGGGCGCCTGCCGGTCGATATAACCGTTGGCGGCGCGGATGACTTTCCAGATTTCCTCCAACGCTTCGTGGAACGTCTGCCGCTCCATGCAGTCGCGCAGAAGGTCGGGCAGCGCGGCGGCGGCGTCCAGCAGGGCGTTGTCGTCGTCCGTCAGGGCGCCGGCCGCCGGCAGGATGCCGTCGCAGTTGCGCGCGATCAGCGACAGGGAGCGCTGGGCCAGGTTGCCCAGGTCGTTGGCCAGCTCGACATTGATCCGCGACACGATGGCGGGGTGGCTCATGGACCCATCGGCGCCGAACGGCTTTTCCCGCAGCAGGAAGTAGCGGATCTGGTCCAGACCGTAGGTTTCGACCAGTTTGCGCGGCTCGATGACGTTGCCGAGGGATTTGGACATTTTCTCGCCCTCGACCACCCACCAGCCATGCGAGGACACCCGCACCGGGGGCGGCAGACCGGCGGCCATCAGGAAGGCCGGCCAGTAGACGGCGTGGAAGCGGATGATGTCCTTGCCCACGAAATGCACATCGGCGGGCCAGTATTTCCAGCGCGCCGCGGTTTCGTCGGGGAACCCACAGGCGGTGACGTAGTTGTTCAGCGCGTCCAGCCAGACATACATGACATGGCCGGGTGCGTCCGGCACGGGGATGCCCCAGTTGAACGTCGTCCGACTGACAGAAAGGTCGTGCAGGCCGCCTTTGACGAAGCTCAGGACCTCGTTCCTGCGGGAGGTTGGGGCGATAAAGTCTGGATGTTCCTCATAGAATTTCAGCAGCCGGTCCTGCCAGGCGGACAAGCGGAAGAAATAGGACGGTTCTCGCACCCATTCCACCGGCGCGCCCGACGGCGCCACCTTTGTCCCATCCGGGCGGGCGGTGAGTTCGCTTTCGTCGTAGAACGCCTCATCGCGAACCGCGTACCAGCCTTCGTAATGGCCCAGATAGATATCGCCCGACGCGGCGATCCGGCGCCAGAGTTCGGCACAGGAGGCTTTGTGCCGGTCCTCCGTCGTGCGGATATAGTCGTCGTAGGAAATCCCCATGGCGCGCGCCATGTCCTTGAAATCGGCCGAGACCTTGTCGGTGAAGCTCTGCGGGTCCAGCCCGGCGTCGCTGGCCGCCTTTTCCACCTTCTGGCCGTGCTCGTCCGTGCCGGTCAGGAAAAAGACGTCGTAGCCGTCCAGCCGCTTGAACCGGGCCAGAACGTCGGCCGCGATCGAGGTATAGGCGTGCCCGATATGCGGCGCGCCGTTCACGTAGTAGATCGGGGTCGTGATATAGAAGCTCTTGGTCATTGAATTCACTAAATCTTTTCGCTCAGCAGGCCCAACCCCGCGACGATTGCCTGGCGCTTGTCCAGGGAAAATCGCTCGGTTTCGTCCTGCAATCGGGTCAGCCCCTGCCACACCTCGCCCCAGGCATCAAGCGGACGCAGCGCCACCACGCGTTCCTGCTCCGGGTCCGCCCTGCCCCGCACCGACTCCCGCACCGCCGAGGCGATCCCCGCGCGCAGCAGGTCCATGAAGGTGCTGAAACCAGTGTCGGAACGGCCGAGCATGTCGGCGACGTCGTGGGCGCGGGTGAGAGGGAGGTGGGGAAGATCGGACAGCAATTTATCAACCACCGCCGCGAGCTTCAGCCCCTCATCCTCCGCCAGGATCAGCGCCCGGCCCGGAGAGCCTTCCGCCAGGGTGCTCAGCCGTCCGCGTTCGTTCGGGTCGAGCCCGGGGGCGATGTCGTCCATCACGCGCGCCATCGCGGCATCATCCAGCGGGTTCAGGCGCAGGCGGCGGCAACGGCTGCGGATGGTGGCCGGCAGGCGTCCGGGCGCGGCGCAGGTCAACAGCAGGATGGCCTTGGCCGGGGGTTCCTCCAGGATTTTCAGCAGGGCGTTGGCGGATGCCTGGTTCATCTCGTCCGCGCCATCGACGATCACGACGCGCCAGCCGCCTTCGGCTGGGGTCAGGGACATGAATCCGTTGATTTTCCGGACATCTTCGACCGGGATTTGCATCCGCATGCGCTTGGTTTTCTCGTTGATGCCGCGCTCAATGGTCATCAGGTCGGCATGGGATCCGGCGGCGACGCGGCGGAACACCGGATGCGTAACCGGCAGCGCCAGGCTGGGTTCGGTGGGGCGTCCCGCCAGCAGGCGACGAGCGAAGCGGTAGGCCAGGGTCGCCTTGCCCACGCCCTCGGGGCCGATCATCAGCCACGCGTGATGCATCCGCCCGCCCTGGATCGCATCCAGGAGGGTGGCTTCGGCGGCGTCATGGCCGAACAGATTGGGGTTGGTCCTAGGCTCCAGGGCAGGCATCGGATGATCATACCGGAAATCGGCGAGGCTGTGGGAGGGTTGTGTGCGGGATGCATGCGCCAGGCGCCGACAGGACCTGATGCGGGGGCACCGCTACGGCACCCGCATTACGAAGACCCCGAGTTGGCTAAGGCTGCGCAAGATCACATGCAGGCCGATGGCGATCTGGGTCACGCCCAGGACTACCGCGAACACCTGCAGGGCGGTGCCGAGATAGCGCACGATGACATGCGCAAACATCATCGCCACCCAGTCAAGCGCCAGGATCGCCAGCAACAGGGCTCCGACCGCCAGCTTGGATGGCAAATCGGCGGCCAGGGTGACGAAGATGATCGTCGCCGCGATGCCGTAGGGCGTCACGATGGTCGGGAACGCCAGGGGGCTGAAGGCGAGATGCAAGGATGGCGGCGGTCCGTCGGTCGGACGCCCCATGGGGCCCTGGAATTGCTGCAAGACCGTTTGCAAGGCGACCAGGAACAGCACCAATCCGCCGGTCAGGGCCAGCACCGGGACCGGCACGGCAAAGTTCTCCAGAGTGTTCTGGCCGATCAGACCGGCCAGCCCCAGGGCCGCCGCGGAATAGAGGATCGCCCGCGTGGCCAGTTGGCGACGGAACTCCGGCGGCGCCCCTTGGGTCATGTTCATGAATGGCACCAGCACCTTGATCGGCCCCAGCATCAGAAACAGCAGGGCGAACATCTGGCGGGCTTCGACCGAGCCACTGCCGATGGCAACGGTCGACTCGGCCTGCGCCATCGACGGCCACAGGGCCAGCGCGCCGATCAGCGCGGCCGTGGATATGGGCCGCTTCCCGATGGACCGGATGAACGGTCGGTGGATGACGGTTCGATGGCTGCCGGTCCGATGCACCAAAATACCAACTCCCCTCCACTGCCAACGCCAATGCCAGATCGGCGGCGCGCATCATTATCAGCAATCGTGGAACGCGATTAGCCATGCCCGTTGTCGGTTGCGTGGCCGCGACGGTTGCCTGTAAGCAGCGGTCACAACCCGTCCATAAAGGAAACAGACGATGACTCGGTCTCTTGGATTGCGTTCGCTCGGCTTCTGCCTGTCTCTGGCGGTCGCCGGTGTCGCCACCCTGGCCCTGACCGGGGCGCCCGCGCTTGCGCAAGGCCCCGCGGCGCAAAACCCTGTCATGGCCGCGGAGACCGACCTGTTCGTCGCCACCGAGCAGGCTCGCGTGGTCAGTGTCGATGCCGCGACCCGCATGGTCACCCTGCGCTTCGCCGGCGGCAAGACGATGTCCATCAAGCTCGGTGCGGACGTCCGCAACTTCGCCCAGATCAAGGCCGGCGATGAGGTCGTCGCGGTCCTGGAACACGCGGTGACCTATGCCGTGCTGAAGGCCGGCACGAAGCAGCCGAGCGTGGTGGTCGCCGAAGATGTCGCCCGGACGAAGAAGGGCGCCAAGCCCGGAGCCGAGGCAACCCGCCAGGTGGCGCTGACCATGCTGATCGTCGGCGTGAATGCCGCCAACAACACCCTGGACGTGGTGCCGCAGGGCGGCGGGTCGATCCAGACCCTGACGGTGCGCAACAAGGAGCGCCAAGCCTATCTGAAGCAGATCCAGCCCGGCCAGTTGCTGAGCGTCGTGATCACGGATTCGGTCGCGGTCGTGGTTCGGCCCGCCGGAATCTGACAGACAACGGAACCAGACAGGCAACGGCACCTGACAGGCAACGGAACCTGACAGACGACGGAACCTGACAGGCAACGGCACCTGACAGGCAACGGAACCAGACAGACAGCCGTCTGACGGCGCTCGTTCAGGAGTGCCGCCAGACGCCGGGACCCAGACAGGCTCGTCGGGCCCGGGCTCGTTGGGCGCGGGGCGTTGGGCGCGTGGGTATCAGAACGCGCCGCGCAGCCAGTCCGGCACGCGGTAGATCCCACCCGGGAAACCGGGGCAAATCCACATCGCGCCCTTCTTTTCCAGCTTGCTGTCGTAGGTTTGCACCACGTCGTCGAAGGTGAAGTCCCGCACGCCATCGCGTTGCAACTGCGCGATCGGGCCTTCGAAATTGGTGCGGATCCACTCATCGTCCGACCGGCGTTGATGCGCGCCCTGCCGCCCGGCCAGGGACCGTTCCGACCATGGCAGGTTCCTGGTCACGCCCAGCCGCCGCAAGGACGCCTGGAAATCCGCGTCCTTGGTGTGGAACAGATACAGCGACGGGTCGATCGACACCCGCTTGTCACAACTATGGAACCCCGGAACCCAGCGGACCGGCGCACGCGCCACCAGCGGCTTGCACATGCCGACGCGGAAAATGGCATAATCCCGCTGCTCCGATATCGTGCGGTCGCGTTCCAGTGGCGTGCCGGGGATCACGTCCTGGAAGACGTTGAAGCCGACGGGACGCGCCACCTCCCCTTCCATTTTCTGAATGTAATCAGCCAGGCCGTTGTATTTGCGAGGATCGGCGACGATCAGTTCGTCACAATCGGAATAGACGACCGCGTCGTAATAGCCGAACAGGTCCTTTTGCAGGTTGGTGATGAACGCGGCGCGCTGGTTGTTGTCGTAGACGCTGCGCGGCAGGTTGATGCGGCCGGACTGGCCCAGATCCGCGGTGCTGCCGTCATCGGACCCGTGATCGAGGACGAGGAGGTTCTTGGGCCCGAACTGGTTGCCATAGTGGCGAAGCCAGCGCCGCAATGTGTCACCCTCGTTGTAGACCATTGTGATGGCGATGATATTCACGATGCGGGCGGCTCCTTGGTGGTGTCCTGGTCGGGATCGTCATGTTGATCCGGCTGGGTTCATATTCCGCATCCGGTGTTGGCCGCGCAACCTGAAATGCGGGGACCACCCCTTCACGCGATCCTTGCTTGCAGCCGCGCGCCCAGATAGGAAAGCCGCACCACGTGAGACGGAACAACATGGTCGCGACGGTTCCACCCGCCTCTCCGCCCGGACAGACCGACATCCTGTCCTATCTGTTCGGCCACTCGCTCCAAACTCCTGACAAAACCTTCGTACAGGCCGAATTGCCCGACAGTCGCGACAGAATCAGCTACGCGCAAGCGTGGCGGGACCTGATCCGATGCAAAGCCGAATACGAACGTAAGGGTGTGCGGCCCGGCGGCGTGGTCCTTATCTTCCTGCCGCAGGGCTGGACCGCGATTGCCCACTACCTGGGCGCCATCGCTCATGGCTGCATCGCATCGTTCATGCCCTGCCCGTCGGCGAAACAGGACCCGGACAAGTACTGGACCGCCCACCAGAAATTGATCGAACGGATCGAACCGGCCGCGCTGGTTACCAACGATGCCCACGCCGAACAGATGCGCCGAAACGGCCTGGTGCAGGGCCGGACGGTCCTGCTGCATGCGCAAGTCCCGGACCTGCTGCCTGATGGGGAAACCGGCGCCTGGACCCAGGCCGGGTCCGACGCGACGCCTATCCTGCAGCACAGTTCGGGGACCACGGGCCTGAAGAAGGGCGTGATGCTGTCCCACCGGGCGATCCTGGACCAGACATTCGGCTACGCCCGGTCCATCGATGCCCGGGCGGACGACGTGGTCGTGTCCTGGCTGCCGCTATATCACGACATGGGCCTGGTTGCCTGCCTGCTGATGCCGATGATCGTCGGCCAGACCATCGTTCTGATGGACCCGTTCCACTGGGTATCGCGCCCCGGCACCCTGTTCGAGGCCATCGCGCGCCATCGCGGCACATTGTGCTGGCTGCCCAATTTTGCCTTCGATCATCTCGCCCGAATCGTTGAACCCAAGCCCCAGACCATGTCGCTGGCCACCATGCGGGCCTTCGTCAATTGCTCCGAACCCTGTCACGCGGCCTCCTTCCGCCGGTTCGCCGAGAAATTCGCCCCACTCGGCCTCGCGGACACGGCGTTGCAGGTCTGCTACGCCATGGCCGAGACGACGTTTGCCATCACGCAGACGCCGGTTTCGGCCCAGCCGCGGATCATCCAGATCGATCGCATCCTTCTGCACGAACAGGGAAAAGCGGTTGCGCCAGCCAGCGCACAGACGGGGCAGGAACTGATCTCGACCGGGGTCCCGATCGTCGGGACGGACATCGTCGTGTTGGACACCGATCGCCGACCGGTCGCGGATGGGATCGTCGGGGAAGTCAATGTCCGCTCCTCCTGCCTGTTCTCCGGCTACTACAAGCTGCCGGAAGAAACCGCGGCCCGCCTGCATGGCGACCTTTACGCCACACGCGATCGCGGATTCATCCACGACGGTGAGCTGTATGTGCTGGGGCGGCTCGACGATCTGATCATCGTGGCCGGGCGCAATTTCCACGCAACCGAGATCGAGACCGTGCTGAACCGGGTCGACGGGCTGAAGCCCGGCCGCAATGTGGCCTTCGGCGTCGCCAACACCGAACGCGGCACGTCGGATCTGATCGTGGTCGCCGAAACGTCGGACGACGCGGGCGCCGACACATCCAGCGCGCTGCACAAGGCGTTGCGCCACCAGGTCCGGGAGCAGGTCTTCCAATCGCTG
Organism: Asaia bogorensis; assembly: GCA_945861095.1. Classification (GTDB taxonomy): domain Bacteria; phylum Pseudomonadota; class Alphaproteobacteria; order Acetobacterales; family Acetobacteraceae; genus Rhodopila. Next base: position 22,399 of record CAMATI010000018.1, read on the forward strand.
AGCATCTACCCGAGCGAGGTGCGCCTGGTCCTGCAAGGCTGGCTGCTGAAAACCACCAGCGGCAAGATCGAACGGAACGGCAACGCCGCCAAATTCACCCGGGAGAAGCTGGACAATGCCAGCAGGAGAGCATCGGCATGACGGATATCGGCTTTGCGGCACTACAGCAGATCGTCGCGAATGAGTTCGACATTCCCCCCGCCTCGGTCACCCGGGACACGACGGCCGAGGACGTGGACGGATGGGACTCGGTGTCCCACGCCAGCCTGATCATGGCGGTCGAGAAGGCATTCAACGTCGTTTTCCCCGACGACGACATCTACACGATGGAGAATGTCGGGGCGATGCATGACAAGATCGTCGAATTGTCCCGCTGACGGGCCGGATCGCGAACCCGCGGAGAACGAACGATGCTGAACATGGTGTTTGTCGGCAATTGCCAGATCGAAAACCTGTTCGCTTTGTACGGCAAGTTCGTCGGCCCCCATGTTCCGACGAACCGCGCCTACATCGCCTCCTACACCAAGCTGACCGACAAGGGCCGTTCGGCGTTGCGGGATGCCGATGTCGTCGTGAACCAGGTCAGTGGATTTCGGACCGAACAGCCGGTCCCGGAGGTCCGATCCGGCACAAAAATCTACAACGTGCCGGTCGTGACAGGCGGATTCCTGTGGCCGTTCAGCGGCAGGCCGCACCCGTCCAATGCGCCCGCGGCAGGCTATCCCAACGGCCCCTACCCGGCCCCGAACGGGGATTCCTACCTGAACCGGCTGATCCGGGATGGGATGGGCGTCGAGGGCGCGGTGGACGCCTATGTGCGCCTGGACGTCAGGCAAGAGGTCGACCTCGATCGGGCCTTCGACATGATCATGTCGAAACTGCGCAAGATCGGCGAGGAAACCGGCTACGACGTCGCCCACATCATCGACCGGCATTTTCGCGAGGAGGCCCTGTTTCGCAGCCCCTACCATCCAGAGGCGCGGATCACGCACGCCATGGCGGCGACGCTGTTCCAACAGATGGGCGCCGGGTCAGCGATCGTCGAACGCGTCCGCGCCCAACCCGACCACCCAAGCTTTCGCGGCCAGCAACTCCCCATCCATCCCAGTGTCGTGCAACATTTCGGCTTGCGGTTCATCGCCCCCGACCATCGCTATCGCTTCATGAACGATGGCTTCTTCTCGTTGCGGGAATGGGCCGGCAAATACATGCGCTATGAGTGGAACGACGCGCTGGAAACCGGCATCCATCTGGCCCCGTCCCTTGCCACCCACGCCGAGGCGGTGGAGAAACTGACAGAGGGTCTGGCCCTTTCGCCCGGTTCCGCGATCGGGTGGTACACCCTTGCCGGAATACACCAACGCGCCCGACGCTATCACGAAGCCGTGGCCGCCGTGGTCCGATCGATCGAAATCGAACCGGTCCACGCTGGGGGCCACGCGGTGTTGGGCCGATTGTCGGAATTGCTCGGCGATCGCGCGCGCGCGGTCGCCGCCTTCCGCGAAGCCGTCACCCTGGACCCCTACAATGCGACCTGGCAACGATCCCTCGCACGGACCCTACGCCCGCTCGGCCGCGGCGACGAAGCCGAAGCGGCGTTGCGCGTGGCCGAGGAGCTTGATCCCGGCGGGCCACAGGCCGCAAAGACGGCCGAACGGGATGTGCCCCGCGAACCGGAGTTGGCCTCCGCCGGATGATGACCAGGAGACATGATCGGCCGGCCCGGCATGCTGCTTTCGCCGGAACGATCGGCGGGCCAGGGCGGTATCGCGGTCGCCGTCGGGATGTCCCGCCCCATCCCCCTTTCGATGCGAACCGCCGGGAACCCCATGGCTAATATCGTATTCATCGGCAATTGCCAGGCTGGCATGCTTCGACTGCTTTATCAGAAGTATGTCGTCCCCTATGTGCCGGCCAATACCGTTCACATCTGGTCCAACCGGAAGCTGTCCGAAGCATCGCGGACGGTCTTGTCCAAGGCCGACGTGATCGTCCGACAGGTGCAGGACTTTGAAACGGAAGCCAATCTCTCCGACCTGCCGTCGGATGCCGTCACCCATCTGTTACCGGCGGTTGTCGGCGGATTTCTCTGGCCTTTTGGCGGTCGGGCACACCCACTCAACGCGACCGTCAAACAGGATGCGGACGGCCCCTACCCGGGCCAACTCGGTGATTCCTATCTGAACGGCCTGATTGCGAAGAACGTCGCCCCGGAAGAGGCGGTTCGGCAGTACCTGGCGCTGGATGTGAATTCCGTCGTCAACCTCGATCGGCTCTACCGGATCGTGATGTCCAGGCAGCGGCGCATGGACACGAGCACGGGTTTCAATGTCGCCGATGTGATCGAGAACCACTTCCGGACCGAAAACACGTTCCTGACCGCCTATCATCCGGACTGGCGCATTATGGGTCACCTGGCTGATGTGTTGTTCCAACGGATGGGCGTCCGCGCCGACATCGTGGAACGTATGCGAAAGTATCAGACCCACAACATCACCCCGCCGACGCAGTTGCCGATCCACCCCGCCGTTGCCGCCCATTTTGGCCTGCTGTTCATCCAGTCGGACCACAAATACCGGTATCGGAACGAAGGCTCGTTTACGTTCGCGGAATGGGCCGAACGCTATATGCGGTTCGAGTGGAACGCACCGCTGGAAGCCGGCATCAAACTGACCTTCAACAAGAAGGACGACCAGGCGGCGCGTGCCAAACTCGACGAAGGATTGGCCCGGTCACCGAACGCCGCCCCGGGCTGGCGCAGCTATTGCCAGTTGCTCATGCGGCTCGGGGACCGAGAAGGCGCCGCGATTGCCCTTGCCAAAGCCCTGGAGCTTGACCCAAACAATCCGACATCCCACGCCATTGCCGGCGCATTCGCGCTTCACGACAAGCGCCACGACCAGGCCGAGGCAGCGTATCGACGGTCCATCGAATTATTGCCCAACCAGGCCGCGACCTATCGGTCCCTTGCGGGCATCCTGGCACGACAGAACAGATCCGACGAAGCAATCGACGCGTATCGTATGGCGGTCGATCTGAACCCACGCGATGCGTTGGCGGCCATACAGCTTGCTCGCCTGTTGGCGAAGTCAGACGGACCGGAAGCGGCCGCGGCAACCATCGCTGCCGCGCTGGAGCATAATCCCGAACATCTGGGACTGCGGGACCTGCAAGCCCAGTTTGCGCCACCCGGGCCTGCCGATGGTACGGTTCAACGCATCGGCCAACCTGTCGCAGAAGCCGGCTGAGGGGATCAAGCCAGGCAATGACTCGGGGAATGCCTGTGGATCGATGGCTGCGTCGGTTGCCAGAAGGTTGGCCTGACCGCTTGCGGCGGCCATAGGCCGGCAGCCTCGTCACGGAGTTGTGTCTGCCTTGGAATGACGACACCGAGGCTTTACAAGCGATCGCAACCTGACGAATATCCCCCCGCACAACAACACTTCCGGCGCTCCCGCCGCTCGGCGGCCCGCGCCACGGTTAGGGACCCGTCATGAAACGTCCTGGACATTGGCAGTCGATCCTTCTCCTGACAGGGTTTCTCGCGGCCGCGACCAGCGGGTTCGCGCAGCCCGCCGCGCTGCCCGCTGACTGGCCGCCCCATCTGCGAACGACGTTGTTTCCCGAATGGATCGATGCGGCGAAACAAATCAAATGGCCGCCCCGCGATGGTTGCGCCGAGGATGCGCCGGTTGCCGCGACAATCGAAGCCGGAGCCCTGATCGATCGCTTTGGCAGCGAGGGGGGCAGCTTCTTCAGCCCTGTCGGTCAATCCTTCGCCGCACGCGCCCTGCCCTATGTCTGTGCTCAGATGGCCTACACGACCTATCGCGTGAAACAGACCATCAACGTCCATCGCTGTGCCGCGGCGCCCTGGTTCAGAGAGCCGGGCGGCGCGATCCAATACAAGACCGCCGAACCGGCCTACAAGCTTCTGGCATCCGGCATGATCGAGGTGGCGAAACTTGACCCGACATCAGATGGTAAGCCTGTTTCGCCGTGCGGCGGTCCCTGATCATTTCTACGTTATCGACGGGGGCCTGGGGACGGGGGAATGCTTCGGTCTCGAAGCCACCGCGTCCGGCTGGCAGGTCTATTACAGCGAGCGTGGCGGGAAATCTCCGCTGGACCAGTATCCCGACGAGGATGCGGCATGCCGAGCGATGATTGGGCATGTGGATCGGATGATGCGTGGGGCGGGAAGAGGGGCGATCATTCAACCTTGATCGGGTGGCATGTCCCCGAGCCGCTCCGGTGCAAGCGGCTCGGGGGCAGTGGCGGCCCGCGCTACGCCGCCGCCAGCATCATCCGGGACGCCTTTTCCCCGATCATGATCGACGGCGCATTGGTGTTGCCCGACGTCAGGGTCGGCATGATCGACGCATCGGCGACCCGCAGGCCCTGGATGCCGTGCACCCGCAACTGATCGTCGACCACCGCCATCGGATCGCGCCCCATCTTGCAGGTGCCGACCGGATGGTAGGTGGTTTCGGCGTTCTTCTTGACCCAGTCGAGCAGCTCATCATCCGACTGGATGTTCACGCCCGGCGCGATTTCGTCGGTGGCGATCCCCTGCATGGCGGGCGCGGTCATGATGCGGCGCGCGATGCGCATGGCTTCCAGGGTCACGTCACGATCGAGCTGGGCGCTCATGAAGTTGAAGCGGATCGCCGGCGGGCTGTTCGCCGACTTCGACGACACATGAATGCTGCCCGTGCTTTCCGAGCGCAGGATGTTCATGATCGCGGTGACCCCGGACTCTTTCGCGATCTTGAAATTGGGCGTCGACAGGAACGGGATCCAGGAAATCGCCGCATCCGGTGCATCCAACCCGGCCCGGGTGCGCACATAGGCCCGGATCGGGGACGCCGGCAGACCCAGCAGGCCCTTGCGCGTCAGGCCGTATTTCAGCGCCTCCCACACCAACCCCAGGCCGCGTGCCTTGTCGTTGTAGGTCATGCCCAGGGACGGCAGGATCGACCATTTCATGCGCGGTGAGTAATGGTCGCGCAGGTTTTCCCCGACACCTTTCAGTTCGTGACGCACCTCGATACCCAGCGCCTGCAACCGTTCCGCCTGGCCGATGCCGGACAGTTCCAGCAATTGCGGAGAGTTGATGGCGCCGGCGCTGACGACGACCTCCTTGTTGGCGCGCGCTTCTTTCTGCTGTACGCCGACATTGTAACGAACCCCGACGCAGCGCTTGCCTTCGAACAACAGGCACTCGGTCAGCGCGTTGGCCTGGATGGTCAGGTTGGGCCGGCCGCGCGCGGGGTCGAGGTAGCAATAGGCGGTGCTCATGCGACGGCCATTGCGGATGGTCGTCTGGGTCATGCCGATGCCGTCCTGCTTGGCGCCGTTATAGTCCTTTGTGTAGGGGATCCCGATCTCGCCGGCGGCCTTGATGATGGCATCGTAGATGGGGCCGCCTTCGTTGTTTTCGGTGACCTTCAGCGGGCCGGCGCGACCGCGGTATTCCTCGTCGCCGTCCCCCTGGTAGCTTTCCATGTCGCGGAAGATCGGCAGGACTTCCCGATAGCTCCAGCCGCGATTGCCCAACTGCGCCCAGGTGTCATAATCCTGCGACTGGCCCCGCACGAAGACCATGCCGTTGATGGACGAAGACCCGCCCAGCAGCTTGCCGCGCGGGATGGGAATGCGGCGATTGCCGGTGCCTTCGTCCGGTTCGGACGAATACAGCCAGTTGGCGGCAGGGTTGTCGATCAGCTTGGCGAAGCCGACCGGAATGCGCGACCACGGGTGGCTTTCCCGCCCGGCTTCCAGCACCAGGACCTTGTTCTTCGCCTCCGCGCTCAATCGATTGGCGAGCACCGATCCGGCCGATCCGGCCCCTACCACAATGTAATCGAACGTCTGACTGTCCATATTCCCCACCTGCCGTTCGGCAATGCGAACCATCGGTTCGCGTTATCTTCGCTATCGGGCCACGCCCCTGCCTGTCCGCGCCTACTTGTCCGCGGCCGGGGAGGCCAGACCGTCGGGCGGCCAAATTTTCAGCTCCGGGGTCAGCGGTATGCGAAGGTTGCGGAACAGGAGCGAAAACGACATCCAGTTGCCCATCGCGATGATGAACTCGACCTGCTCGCCCGGATCGGTGACGTATTTGACGACCTCTGCCCACGCGGCGTCGGAAATCGACTTGCCCTCCAAGCACTCGTCCGTCGCGGTCAGAATGGCCTTGTCGGCCGGTGTCAGGCGGTCGGACTTGCGCCAGTCCCGCACCGCCAGGATATCCTCGGGCGGAATTTTCGCCTCGGACGCCACCCGCCAATGCTGGGTCCATTCATAGGCGGACCCGGTGACCCAACCGATCCGCATGATCATCAGTTCGCGCAGGCGCGTGTCGAACTTGTTGTTTTCCAGCAGTTGCATCAACTGGCCGAACGCCACCCGAGCCACGCCCGGATTGTTCGCCACCACGCGAAACGCCTCGCTTTGCGTCCGACGGGCCGGCATGCCCATCGCGTCGCCGAGTTCCCGGGCGCGTTCCAGCGATACCATTGGCACACGTAAGGTCATGGTCTCTTCCCCTTTGTCATTGGCCTGATCGTCCATCGCCTTGCGCCGGACCGCAACCCCTGCCCGCTGGTTCTGGTTCCGGTGGGACATCAACGGCGCCGCATCCCCGGCGCCGCATCCCCGGGAGCAGCGGGCGCGCTGACATCGAGGGGGCCTTGATGCCGAGCCGGAATGCCGGCGGTTGAATGACGGTCCGCGACCGGGCAAACGGGTGGCTTGGCAGGGCCAGGCCCTGGATCAGGCTGGCGATTCGTTTGCAACCCCCAGGCCGGCGTGCCGGCCGCTTGGGATCGCCGGCCGATTGGGCGACCCGCAATATAGCGCGGGTTGCCAGGTCAGATTCGGCCCAGAGGATGGGCCAGAGGATGGGCCAGGCAATCGGTCGATCGTATCGTCGGTTGGCAGCGATCAAGCGGTTGGTAGCGACCGGACGGCTGGCAGCGACCACGCGGTTGGCAGCGACCAGCGGTTGGCAGCGACTGGCGCGACCGTCGCTTCGGCTCGGCCATGCCCCGGTCGCGTCCCGCACGCCCCGGATCGCTCTCCACACGCGGTCAGGATGCCGCGTGTCCGCGGGTCCGGGCGGGTCTTTGCCCGCACCGGCGGTTGGGTACGGCGCGGGCGCTCAGACCGGCGCTTCGGCGCTGGGTCGCGGTGGGACGTCGCTTTTGGCCTGGTCCGTGATCATCTCAATCCGGCCGGTGATCTGTCCGCCATCTTCCACCTGCAAGCGGCGGCACCGGGCGGTGCCCAGCACCCGACCCGTCGCGCGCACCACCAGGCTGCCGCGCGCGGTCAAGGTGCCGTCGATGGTGCCGCCGATTTCGGCGTCCTCCACTTCGACTTCCCCCTTGAACACGCCGCCGGCCATGATCGCGAGTTCGGTCGCGTGGATCATGCTGGCTTCGACCGTGCCTTCGACCACCAGGCGTTCGGCATCCTGCACCACGCCTTGCACGCTGATGCCACGGCCGACGACCAGGGTGCGGCGTTCCGCCGGGTCACGCGCCGGGGCGCGAGCGGGTGCCACCGCCGGGCGGGGTGGGATCCCGGGGGCGTTCGGCGCGGTGGCTGGGAAGGGTGGTCGGGACATCGCGGGCGCATCCTTCGGTGGGGCGGGTCGGAACGGAGGAACGCCGAGACCATTGTCATGCGACGGGTCCAGCGGGCGGTAAGGTTGATCGGGATTCTGGTTGGCCTCGGCCGCCGACGCATCAGGAAGCGGGGCGGATCCGGCCGATGGCGAAGCGTTCGGCCCCGAGGCCGTCGGCTCATCGGGCTTGCGGCGTTTGAACAAAGGGAACCCCACATGTCTCAAGGCATTCGATGACGCGTCTACCATGCCGAGCGGATGCGGGCCAGCGACCAACGGCGGTTATCCACAGCGATCCTGTTGCCCGCCTCACCGGTCCGCCGGAAACCGCGCCTTGTCCCCGGCCATGATCATGTCCAGGACATGGACCATGGAGGCAATTCCAAGCACGGGCAGCAGAAGATTGACGAACGGGACCCAGGTCAGCAGCGCTAGCAGCCTGTCGGACTTGGGGCGCTGACGCAATAAACGTTAACAATTTCCCAAGCATGTGACACGATATTACGTTTGAATCCGATATGGAGACATAAAACTCCGAAAATCGGCGATTTTGGGCTAAGTCCGACAGGCTGCTAGGATCGCCCCCTGGCCAAGTGCGGCCGAGCGGTTTTGGCGGTAGGTCCATTCGGCCTGGTCGCGAGACATGCGCCGCATGGCCACCGCGACAAAGAAGCCGCGGCCGATGGCATAGGCGGTGACGGCCCAGCCCAGCAGCAATCCCAATCCGGGGATCAGCAGGGCCAGCACCAACGCCAGCAATGCCAGGGCCAAAACCCGCAGGCCCAACATCGCCGCATCCAGAATCTGTTCCAGCAGCGGCGCCCCGAATGCTGGCGGCATATCTGGGTAGTAGCGCCGCTCCACCGCGGTGGCGATTCGATCGACGTAAAGAGTGGCGATCGCGGCGGCGACCGGGATGAACAGCCACATCGCCAACAGGCTTGCCCCTATGGTGGCAAGAAGGTCCGCGGCCCACGCCAACGGCCCATCCATGGCCAACAATCCGTGCACCATCCAAAGTGCGACCCCGTGCAACACCACGAAACAGCCGAACGCCCAGGCGAGGCCTCGGACGACGACGCCCAGGAAGACCGGGTCGGCAAGTTGGGAGACGGAACGGATGGTCGGGATCATGCGGTCCGTTTTTGCGGGATCGCGGTCCGCTGGCGCAAGGACGGCGATCGGAACGCAGAGGGATCGGAGACTTTGCGGCGACATTTCCCAAGCCTCTTATGTCGCCAGTTGTTGGTCCCGTGCGTCGCCGGCTTGGCCGGTGCGTGCCCAACGGTCCGCACAGGTCTCGCACGGAGAAAGCGGAGGACCACAGAGGGCCACGGAGTCCGGACTTGGAGACTCAGGTTTGCCGTCCTCCCCGAATCGGATGGAGCCTCACGCCCGATCCGGGCATTCTCCCCACATGCCCCAGCGCGTCATCTTCTCCGCCGACGATTTCGGCCTGACCCCATCGGTGAACGAGGCGGTGGAGCAGGCCCACCGTCACGGCATCCTGGACGCCGCCAGCCTGATGGTCGCCGCCCCCGCCGCGGCCGACGCCGTCCAGCGGGCGCGCGCCATGCCCGGGTTGCGTGTCGGCCTGCACCTGGTGGTGATCGAGGGGCCGGCCGTCAGCCCGGTGAACGACATCCCCGCTCTGATCGGGCCGGACGGGGAGTTTCCCTCCAATCAGCTTGGCCTCGGCATCGACTACTTCTTCCGCCCCTCCGTCCGTCGGCAACTGGCACGAGAAATCCGGGCGCAGTTCGCCGCGTTCGCCGCGACCGGCCTGACCCTGGACCATGCCAACGCCCATAAGCACATGCACCTGCACCCGACCGTCGGCCGGATGATGATCGAGATCGGGCGCGAGTTCGGGTTGCGATCGGTCCGCGTTCCGGCGGAACCGCCCTCTGTGCTGGCTCAATGCGGCACCACCGTCGGTTTTGGCGACCGCGCGCTGCACGGTTGGACCCGCCTGCTGCGCCGACAGGTCCGGCGAGCCGGCCTGGTCACGCCGGACCATTGCTTTGGCCTCGCCTGGAGCGGCCATATGACCCTCGACCGGGTCCACCGTCTGCTGGGCGTCCTTCCCGACGGAACGAGCGAAATCTATTTCCACCCGGGTGTGGAGCAGGATGCCTGCCTGCGCCACCTGATGCCGGACTACGAACACAGTGCCGAATTGCAGACCCTGTTGGATCGGGATGGCCGGATTCGGGCGTTGCTGGCCGGGTTTGCGGCCGGCCGCGAAGCCCCTGGATAGCGGGCAGTGCCGTCCCGGTGAGCGGCGTTCGCAACGGTGCCCATGGGGGATGCCATGGGGGATATCATCGGGGATGCCGCGGCGCCGTTGCAGCCACGGTTTGCGCCAGACGCATCGGGGCGTGGGCGTGAAGCGGCCTGTCCGGGAGGGAATTCTTCTATCCTCGGTCGCGGATGCGTTGACAGAAGGCGGTGACTCGCTCTAGTCCGCTCTTCCCGGTGCGGAGGGGTGCCCGAGTGGCTAAAGGGGACGGACTGTAAATCCGTTGGCGCACGCCTACGTTGGTTCGAATCCAACCCCCTCCACCAGGAAATTTCCCCACCGATCCTGTTCACGTCAGCGGCCATTGCCGCCACCGTCCTGACGTTGTTGGTGGCCCCGGTCTCGGCGGGGCTGTCCCTTGGTCCCTTCCCCCCTCCCCCCTTCCGCCAGGCCCGGATTTCTGCAAGCCTCGGCCCCATGAATGACTCGCCATCACACCCGTCGCTTGCGTTGCACCGCTCGCTGGTCACACTCGATACCCATATCGACATTCCCTGGCCGCCCGGCCTGGACCCGTTCCAGGACGGCCAGCGCCGCGTCGATATGCCAAAAATGCAGCGCGGCGGGCTCAGCGCCGGGTGTTTCGTGGCCTATGTGCCGCAGGCCACCCGATCCCCCGCGAACGAGGACGCCGCCTTCACCCGTGCCATCGCCATGCTGGACCATATCAACGCCATGGGCCGGACCGAGGCCGGGATCACCGCCCGGGTCACGCCCACCGCCGATTCCATCGAAGCCGCCAAGCGCGATGGCGTGCTGGCGATCGTGCCGGCGGTCGAGAACGGGTTCTCGGTCGGCAGCGACCTGGGACGCATCGCCCAGTTCCGCGACCGCGGTGCCCGCTATCTGACCCTGACGCATAACGGCCACAACAACCTGGGCGATTCCTGCAATCCGCGCCGTGACCTCGGCGACCGCGATGTCGAGCATGGCGGGCTGTCCACCCTGGGGCGCCTCGCGGTGCGCGAACTCAATCGCGTCGGCATGCTGGTCGATGTCGCGCACGTATCGCGCGACACCATGCTGCACGCGTCCGAGGAATCCCGCACGCCCATCGTGTCCACCCATTCCTGCGTCAGCGCGCTCTGCGACCATTCCCGCAACATGACGGACTGGCAGTTGGACGTGATCCGCGCCGTCAAGGGCGTCATCCAGATCACCGCCGTGTCCGCCTTCCTGAAGCCGCACGCGAAACCCAACGAGGTGACGGTCGCCGATTTCGCCGACCATGTGGATTATGCCGTGAAGCGGATCGGCATCGATCACGTCGGCATATCCTCGGACTTCGACGGCGGCGGCGGCTTCAGCGACTGGCACGATGCCGGCGAAAGCGCCAACATCACCGCAGTCCTGGTCAGCCGCGGATACGATCGCGGCGCCCTGGAAAAGCTCTGGGGCGGCAACTTCCTGCGCGTGATGCGGGTCGCGGAACAGGCGGCCGAGTGATGCGCACCGTCGTCCTGCCGGGCGGCGAGGCCGTCCCCGCCCTGGGCCAGGGCACTTGGTATATGGGTGATCGGCGCGCGTCCGCGAAACAGGAGGCCGACGCCCTGCGGCTGGGCATCGACCTGGGCATGACCCTGATCGACACGGCCGAGATGTACGGCAATGGCGGCGCCGAGGAAGTGGTCGCCGAGGCCGCCGCCGGCCAGCGCGACAAACTGTTCATCGTGAGCAAGGTCTATCCGCACAACGCATCCCGGTCCGGCATTCCGCTGGCCTGTGATCGCAGTCTGAAGCGGCTGAAGACCGACCGGATCGACCTCTATCTGCTGCACTGGCGCGGCAGCCATCCCCTGGCCGAGACGGTCGAGGCGTTCGAGCGGCTGAAATCCTCCGGCAAAATCCGCCATTGGGGCGTTTCCAACCTGGACACCGACGACATGGAGGAGCTGACCGCCGTCCCTGCCGGTACCCATTGTGCGGCGAATCAGGTCCTGTATCACCCGAACAGCCGCGGGATCGAGTTCGACCTGTTGCCCTGGTGCGCGCGCCATCAGGTGCCGATCATGGCCTATTCGCCGCTGGGTCACAGCGTGGACCGGCTGTTGCGCTCGCCGGCCCTGGTCGGGGTGGCAAAACGCCATGGCGTGACGCCGGCGCAGATCGCGATTGCCTGGGGGATGCGCCACGGCAACGTGATCTCCATCCCGAAAGCGGCCAATCCGGCCCATGTGCGAGAGAACGCGGGTGCGGCGGACATAATCCTGACAGATCAGGATCTGTCCGAGATCGACGCGGCCCACCGTCCACCCGCCCGCAAGCAGGCGCTGGATCTGCTGTAGGGGCGCCGACCTTCCGCGCCTTCGTCACTGCCACTATCGGCATGGCTGGTGCAGCCAGCCCTGCAACGCCAGCATGGCGAAGGTCCGTGCGCTGCGAAGTCCGGCTCGATCTAACGATTAGGCTCCCTGGATGGGGACGCTATCGGGGGCGCCGAAACAGCGGTTGGAGGCAGAAATCAGACTCCAAATAGGGTATATCCATAATTCGCTGAATTATAGCGTCTGACTGGCGGAGAGAGTGTCCGCCTAACTGGCGTTCGCGGGCTTTCGCCAGTCCCCACATGAAGGACAGAAAACCCTTGTATATATGAGGGTTTATCACTTTCCTCCTTCGCCACCCTTCGCTTGCGTTCGCCCGCTTTCACGATTATGAAAGGGGGACAGTGATGGGGATTGAAAGCCATGCCACGGTTGGCGGTGCCTCTGACGGCGCTACGGGTAAAGAACGCGAAGGCGGGCCGATATGGCGACGGCAACGGGCTGTTCCTGTTGGTCCGGCCCAATGGCACGCGGTTCTGGATTTTCCGCTACCGGATAGCCGGCAGGCTCCGGGAAATGGGCTTGGGCAGTGCCGACCTGTTCCCGCTGGCCGACGCGCGGCAACGGGCTGGCGACCTGTTCCGCAAGGTGAAGCTGGGCACCGATCCCCTGGCCGAGCGGGACGCGGACAAGGCCAAGGCCGGCGCGGCCATCACGTTCGGGGAGGTGGCCGACCACTACATCGCAGCCCATGAGGCCGGCTGGCGCAACGCCAAGCACCGGCAGCAATGGCGCAACACCATCGACACCTATGCCGCGCCCATCCTGGGCACGCTGGC
>CAMATI010000019.1 GCA_945861095.1 Asaia bogorensis
ATTCATCGATAGACGGCGGCATCAGGAAGCCGGTTAGGCGATCGGTGGGGCGGAAGTTGCTCATTGGCGGCATCCGGGGAGGGAGCGAATCGACGTTACGATTCTAACATGAGCCTCCGGTGGGCGTAAGTCCGACAGGCTGCTAGAACCAGGATTGCGGGATGATCAGCGTATCGCCTGGCATCATGGGCACGTTCTGGGTGATATCACCGTCCTTGACCAAATCGCTGAGGCGGACACGGATCGTCAACCGCTGGCCGGACTTATCGGTCCGCACGATCAACGCCCGGTTTCCGGCGGCGTATTTTGTCAACCCCTTGGTGGCGATCATCACATCCAAAAGCGTCATGTTGTCCCGAAACGGGATGGCGATGGGGTCGGAAGCTTCGCCAATCACCCGGACCTGCCGGTCGGGCGGCCCGATGAAGTTGCGAACGATCACCGTGACATTGGGGTCCTGGATGTATTTTTTTAGCCTGTCCTCGATCTCCCGCGCGAGTTGCGTGGGCGATTTGCCGGCGGCAATGATGTCCTCGATCAGGGGTACCGATATCCGGCCGTCGGGCCGGACCGCCACGCCGCCTTCGCTGAGATCGGGATTGCGATAGACGAAGACGCTCAGCGCGTCGCCGGAGCCGATGATATATTCATCGTTCAGCGACGATTGCGGCAGCTTTGCCGCTTCCGCCGCGGTGATCGTATTGGGTGGGTCGTTGTCCCATGAACAGCCGGCCAGGGCGCTTGCCAGGAGCGCTACGCAGACCATCGTTATCAGTCGGGCCGCCGGCATCACCGTGACCGGTCGCGCATTAGTACGCCAGATTCGTATCACGTTGACCCCAACAAACAGTACCGCCCGTGCTACCCTGGTAGGCGCGGAAGGAATTGAACCCCCTCCTCTGCCGTGTTGCGGCAGCGCTCTGCCGGTGAGCTACGCGCCTTGCGAGAGCCGTGCAACGGACTCTTGGACCTGGGGCCTTGCGAGCCGGCCGGAACCATCGGACGGCTCCACCGATACCAGGGCATATACTATAGCATCGCGTACGGCATGGTTCAATGGATCGATTGGCCTAGGCCTTACCGCGAATAAATCGCGCTAACGCACAGGTTGCAATCGAATGCGTTATATCAACAGTTGGTTATCCCGCCTTGTGCCATTCTAAATATGGAGAATCGCGCTTATTATGATCGATACCGGACCGAAAGGCGGCACGAAACCGGTCGGCTGATTCTGCCCGACGTGACCTTGGCGTGAATCAATTATAATTTTCTGGATAATTTCCGTCGGCGTGCTATAAATCTGGCGGTCACTCGGCGGTCCGGGGTATGCCGAAATGGGGGCGTCACACTGGTTGGCGTCACACTGGTTGGCGTCACACTGGTTGGCGTCACACTGGTCGGCGTCAGGCAGGTCGGCGTCAGGCAGGTCGGCGTCAGGCAGGTCGGCGTCAGGCCGGGTGCCGAGCGAAAGCGTGGGAAAGGCAGGGAAACGGATGACGCGTACCCTCGCGCAACAGGTGCCGGTGGAAGTGGCCCTTCTCGGCCTGTTCGAGTTGCTGCTGTCGTTCCTCCTGATCTACGCCGCCTTGCTGACGCCGGTCGGGGCTGGCATACTCACTGACGCATTGTTCGGCAATGGCACCGTCGTTGCCGCCATCATGACGGTCACAATGGTGTCGATTGCCGCCGTGTTCGGCCTTTACCGCCCACGGGTCTGCCTGGAAGCAGACAATCTGGTGCGGTATCTGACAACGGCGGGGCTATGCGCCTTCCCCGTACTCCTGCTCGCCGCCGGATCTCTTAGCCTTGGGTTTACCCTGCGGGAGGCCTTGGGGGTGGCATCCATCCTCATCGTCTGGTTGATCGCGATTTTCCTGTCGCGCGCGGCATTCCGCCTGATCGTCGGCAAGCAATGGCTGACACGTCGCGTTCTGGTGCTGGGCGACGCCGACCGCGCCGCGCGTTTGGTGGCTCGTCTGCGAATGGGACCAGGGCGCCCGTTCGACGCGCGTCTCGTCGCGACCGGTGCGCCGGTTCCAACATTGGACAGCCTGCGCGAACAGCGGATATGGGCGGTGATTGAAGCACGGGAGGGGCGAGCGGGACCCCATGGTCCGTCGCCTACCGAGTTGGAACGCAAAGGCATCCGCATGTTCGATGAGGCCCGCTTCTCGGAACAACAATTCGGCCGCCTGGAACTCGATCTGCTGGACGCAGTCACGCTCCGACCGGCGATTGCCCGCAACAATGCCTGGCAGGCCCGGGCCAGGACACGTATCTTCGATGTCCTCGGTTCCTTGCTGTTGCTGGTCCTGACACTGCCGGTGATGCTGGTCACGGCGTTGCTTGTCAGGTTGGACAGTCCCGGTCCAGTCTTTTATCGACAATTGCGCTCCGGGCTGAACGGTCGCGCCTTCATGCTGATCAAATTCCGTAGCATGGTGGTGGAGGCGGAGGCGTGCGGCACCGCGCAATGGGCCCAGAGTCGCGATCCCAGGATAACCCGGGTGGGCGCGTGGATCCGTCCGTTGCGGATCGACGAACTGCCGCAGCTCCTGAATGTGCTGCGTGGCGAAATGAGCCTCATCGGGCCCCGGCCGGAACGTCCGGTATTCGTCGAACAACTCGCCCAGGTCATTGCGCATTACCATGAACGCAGCGCCGTCAAGCCTGGCATCACGGGGTGGGCGCAGGTGAATTTCCCCTACGGGGCGTCGGTGGAGGATGCGCGGGAGAAGCTCGCTTACGATCTCTACTACGTGAAGAACCGAAGCCTGATCCTGGATCTTCTGATCCTGGTGTCGACGGTGCGCGTGGTTTTGTTCCGAGGAGGCGCGCGCTAGAGCGGTTGCGCACTGACAAGACACGGCCCCGTATTTCTCTGTTTTACCGCGTGATCGACACGCTGCCGTGCTCCGTTCGGTGTGATCAAGCTCTCATCGAATGGGTTGGTTTCGGCCGATCCGGATGGTCAACCGAACCGCGGTGGCACTATAACCCGACCTACCGCCCGCTCGTCAGGAAACGGCCGCATCGGCATCCATGGATTTTTCACCCTCGTCGATGATCGTCCTCCATCTCGGCTGTGCGCTGATTTACATCGCGCTGGCCGGGTTGGTGCTCGCCCGTCGATCGAATAGCCGAACCGGGACGTGGCTTGCCGTTGCGTGTCTGATGACCGCGGCCTGGGCGGGCGCGGTGGCATGGGACTGGCGGTCCCACGATTGGCAATTCCCGAGTGGTCAATTCCCGAGTGGTCAATTCCCAAGTGGTCAATTCCCAAGCGGGCAATCCTACGGCCGGGGCCTGTCGGGTTGGCTGGAACTGGCGCGTTCGGTCACCTGGTATGGGTTCATCCTGCATCTTTACCGTCAGACGATCACGGCACATCGACAGCTTTCCCAGGCATTTACGACGATGGGGTTGCTCGCGCTGCTGGTCGTCGTGGGGTTGCCGCTGGCGAGCATCCTGGTTGAACAGCAGGCGGATCTCCAATCGGTGACCGTGCTGGCATTGCGGCTGGGTTTTGCGGTTTGCGGCATACTTTTGCTGGAGAACCTGTATTTCAACACGGCGCCCGAGACGCGGTGGCACATCAATCTGCTCTGCATCGCGCTGGGCGGACTGGCGGTCTACGATCTGATGCTGTTTTCTGACGCGGTCCTGTTCGGTCGCATTTCCTTTCCGTTGCTCGAAGCCAGGGCGCCGGTCACGGCGCTCGCCGCGCCCCTGATCGCTCTGACCGCTGTGCGCAACCGGCATTGGAAGGTGGATATCCACGTATCCCGCAATGTCGTCTTCCACAGCGTTACCCTGATCGTGAGCGGCATATTCCTGGTCGGCCTCGCCGCCGCCGGGGAACTGTTTCGTCGCCGCGGCGCCCAATGGGGCCAGGTCATCGAAGTCAGCCTTATGTTCGGCGGCCTGATGGCGGTTGCGGTTCTGGTGTCCTCGGCGTCCATCCGGTCGCGCATCCGCGGTTGGCTGGTCGATAACTTCTTCAGCTACCGCTACGATTACCGGCGGGAGTGGATGCGCTGCATAGAGACGCTGACGGCGCCCGAAGCCCATGTCAGCCTGCCGGGGAGAGCGATCCGGGCGGCGGCGGGGGTTGTGGACAGTCCGGCCGGAACCCTGTTCCTGCGCGCACCCGACGAGGTCGCGTTTCAATGGGCGGGATCGTGGAACATGCCGGCCCTGACACTGCCGATCCCGCCCGGGCATGGGATCATACCAGCGTTCCGCGACGGCGACTGGATCGTCGCCATCAACGATCAAGCTGATGCCGACGATTGGTTTCCCGGCCTGGGGGCCACCTGGCTGGCCGTGCCGCTCGGTCATCTGGGTGCGTTGATCGGGTTTGTCGTGCTGGCACCGCCGCGCGCGCCGTTTGCCTTGGATCGGGAGGTCTACGACCTGCTGCGGGTGGTCGGGTGCGAAATCGCCAGCCGGGTCGCCGAACAGCGCGCCACGCAAGTGCTGTCTCAGACGCGCGAATTACGCGAGTACAGCCAGCGTTTCGCGTTCGTCATCCACGACATCAAGAACGTATCCGGCCAGCTTTCCATGCTGCTGTCCAACGCCGAGGTCTACGCCGACAACCCGGAGTTCCAGCGTGACATGCTGGCGACGGTGCGGGCATCGGTGGCCAAGATCACCCGCTTGCTGACCCGGTTGCAGGCCGAGCGGCAGGAGCGGAGCCATGCGCTGGTGATCCCGGGGGATCGGCTGCGAGACCTCGTCGAACAGGTCAGCCTGACCCGCCACGCGACGGTTCAGTTGCGCGACGCGGGTGCCAATGTCGCCGTGGCCATGGATCCCGAGGCATTCGACGCGGTGATCACGCACCTGCTCAACAACGCGCTTGAAGCCTCGGGCGACGACGACCCGGTGGAGATTGCCGTCCGTCACGATGCGCTGAGCGTCACGATCGACGTGACCGACCGCGGGCCTGGCATGAGCCCTGAATTCGTCCGCGATGCGCTTTTTCGTCCTTTTGCCACCACAAAAGATGGCGGGCACGGTATTGGTGCGTATCAGACGCGGGAGTTGCTCCGCGAGGCAGGAGGTGACCTTCTGGTGCTGACCGAGGCTGACAAGGGAACGACGATGCGCATCCTGCTGCCGCTGATGATCGCGGTAAGCGGGCGGGCAGACGCATTGTCCGTATGAGCGGAGCCTGACCATGGCCAAGCCCAAGCTTCTGATTATCGAGGACGACGAAGGCCTGTGCTCTCAGTACCGGTGGGCGTTCCCGGCCTGCGATGTGCTGATGGCGCACGCGCGTCCGCAGGCGCTGGCGATCATTCGCAAGGAAGATCCGCCCGTCGTGATCATGGATCTCGGTCTACCGCCCGACCCCGACGGGGTCAGCGAAGGTTTCGCCATCCTGGAAGAGGTCTCGCGGATCGCGCCACGCACCAAGTTGATCGTGGTGACCGGCAACGGCGAACGGCGCAACGCGCTGAAGGCGGTCGCGGTCGGGGCCTATGATTTCTGCGAAAAGCCGGTCGAACTCGACGTTCTGCGCACGATCATCGAACGCGGTCTGAACCTGCACCGGCTGGAGGAGGAAAACCGCCGCCTCGCTTCGATGCCGGCGCCGTCTCCGATCGAACGCATCGTCACCGCCAGTGCTTCGATGCTGAAAGTGTGCCGCGACGTCGAACGGCTCGCCACCACCAATGTCCCGGTGTTGTTGCTGGGAGAGAGCGGCACCGGCAAGGAGGCACTGGCCCAGGCGCTGCACGAACTGGGACCGCGCGCCAAGCAGCCGTTCGTCGCCATCAATTGCGGGGCGATCCCGGAAAACCTGCTGGAAAGCGAGTTGTTCGGTCATGAGCGGGGGGCCTTCACCGGTGCCGTGAAGCAGTCGATCGGCAAGATCGAGGGCGCCAACAAGGGCACGTTGTTCCTGGACGAAATCGGCGACCTGCCACACCCGTTGCAGGTGAAGCTGCTGCGTTTCCTGCAAGATCAGGTGGTCGAGCGAATTGGCGGGCGGCAAAAAATCCAGGTCGATGTCCGCATCGTCTCGGCGACCAATGCCAATCTGGAGGACAAGATCCGCCAGGGTGTGTTCCGGGAGGATCTTTTTTATCGCATGAACGCGGTGACCGTTCGGATCCCGCCTTTGCGGGAACGCGGCGGCGATGCCTCGCTGCTGGCGAATTTCTTCCTGAACCGCTTCAATCAGGAATTCGGGCGTAACATCAGGGGATTCACGGAAGCCGCGACCATGGCCATGACCGCTCACGCCTGGCCGGGCAACGTGCGAGAGCTGGAAAATCGCATGAAGCGGGCCGTCGTGATGGCGGACAAGCGGATGATCGATGCGGTGGACCTCGATCTTACCGCCGATACCGGGGCGCCGCCGGACCTGGATTTGCGTTCCGCCCGCATGCGCGCGGAACGGGAAGTCATCCAGGTTGCACTCGCGCGCAGCAATCATACGATGGCGGTTGCCGCCCGGATGCTGGGAATCAGCCGACCGACCCTATATGGGCTGATGGAAGCGCACGGGCTGGAAACCGATATCGCCAAAGGCACCCCAGGCGGCAGCGCGGTGGCGGACGGCGTCGATGGCCGAACGCCCGCTCCAAGTGGCGTGACGAGAACGAATAGCAATTGAGGTACTGGGACATGCGTTACAGGTCTCTTGGCTGGGTTGGGATGGTTGCTTGGTTGGGCCTCTGGCCGGCGACCGGACACGCCAACAACCTGGCGAACGCCCGTGAGGCCATGAAGAAGGGCGATCTGAAGACCGCCCAGATAGAGCTGCGCAACGCCATCCGTTCCGATCCGCAAAATGCGGAGGCGCGTTACTGGCTGGCTCGCGTCGCGATCGAACTCGGCGATCCCGTCGCTGGCGAACGGGAAGCCGCCGCCGCCCGGGCGCGGGGATACGACCCGGCGCAGGCCGTGCCGTTGCAGGCACAGGCCATGCTGGCGCAGAACAAGTTCGAGCAGTTGCTCGAAGCGCTGAAGCCGGACGGCAAGAATGCCTCCCTGGACGCATCCATCCTGGTGGCGCGCGGCTACGCGCTGATCGGGCTACAACGCCCGGAAGAAGCCCAGAAATCCTTCGCCGAAGCCCAGCAGGTGGCGCCCAACGCGGTCGAACCGCTGCTGGCTGACGCTCGGCTGGCCGTTGCGCGCGCCGATCTGCCGGGCGCGGAGGCCAAGATCGAGCGCGCGTTGGTCGCGCAACCCAAATCGGTTGAAGCCTTGCTGGCGAAGTCGCAGTTGCTGCGGCTCAAAAGCGATGCGAACGGCGCCATGTCGGTGCTGGATGAGCTGCTGACCGACCAGCCCAGCGCGATGGCCGCGCGCCTGGATCGCGCCAGCCTGGCGATTGCCATTGGCAAGAACGATATTGCCAAAGCTGATATCGATCTGGTCTTGAAAGCGACGCCGGGCAACGTGCAGGCGATCTATCTGCGCGCGGTGATGGCCGCGCAGGCCCGGAACTTCAAAGCCGCAGATGCCGATCTCGATCGTATCGCCGCCTACATTGCCCGCCTGCCGCGGGCCTACTACCTGCAGGCCGTGATCAAGGAACAGTTGGGCCAATACGAGCAGGCCGAGGAAGCCGCCCGGAAGTACCTCGGTCGCGCCCCCAACGATCTTGCCGCCTACAAGGTGATGGCGCGCATCCAGTTCGCCAAGCGCCGGCCGGATCTGGTCGTCGACACCTTGGCCAAGGTCGCGGAAACCGGCAAAGGCGACGCTGAGACCTTCGATTTGCTGGGTCGAGCCTATGCCGCGACCAACCGTCCGACGGAGGCCGTGCAGAGCTTCCAGAAGGCCGAGACGATGGCCCCGAACGATGTCGGGTTGCAGACCCGTCTGGCCTCTGTCCGCATGGGCATGGGAGAGGTGGATGCCGCCGTCGGCGATCTGGAGCAGACGCTGAAGCTTGCCCCCAAGCTGCCGGCGGTGGGGGAGGCGCTGTTCTTCGCCTCGCTCGCGACCGGCGATCCGGCCCGTGCCGCCGCGGCCCTGGAAAAGGTGCGGGAAGCGCAGGGCGACACCGAACTCGTCGGCAATCTGGAGGGTCTGTACAAGCTGGCCATGATCGACATCGCTGGCGCCGAGGCGAAGTTCGTCGAACTGGTGAAGAAGTATCCGGACTTCAACCCGGCGAAGATCAATCTCGCGCGCGTCTATTCGATGCTGGGCCGTGGCCCCGAAGCCGAGAAGCTGTTGACCGACGTGCTCGGCAAGCAGGCCGCCGCGGAGCCTGCTCTGAGCATGCTGGCGTCCGGTTACGTGCAGACGCAGCGTTTGCCAAAGGCGATTGCCCTGGTCGAACGCGCGCTGGTCGCGGAGCCGAACAATACGCGGATCAAGGTCAGCCTCGGCGACCTGTTCATCCGGGCGGGGACCCCGCAAAAGGCGCTGGAAGTGGTGGACAAGGAGAAGGGGCCGAACGCGTCCAGCACCGAGATGCTCAGTCTGCGCGCCGCCGCGCAACTCGCCCTGGGGCAGAAGAAGGAAGCCCGCGGCACCTATCTGGAGCTTCTGAAACAGGATCCAAGCGTGGTGGGCGCGCGTCGGCAGTTGGTCGCCTTGCTGATCGAGGCAGGCGACTTCGAGAGCGCGCGCAGCACGCTGACCGCCGGGATCGCCGCGACGCCGCGCAATTATCAGCTTTACCAGGACCTGGTCATGATCGACCTGAAGTCCACGGGGCTGGAAGCGGCGCTGGCTTCGGCCGACCGGCTGATGGCACAGGATCGCGATTTCCCGATGATCCGGGCGCTGAAGGGCGATATCTTTCTTGCCGCGAACCGGCCGAACGATGCCGTGACAGCCTTCATGGAGGCGTTGAAGACCGCGCCGTCCGGGGTGTTGCTGACCCGAGCGGCCGGCGCGTTGCTGCGATCTGGCAAGGGCAACGAAGCCGTTACCTTGCTGTCCGACTGGCTGAAGAAGAACCCGGACGATCTGGTCGCGACGGCTCAGTTGTCCGAGATCTATCTCGCGAACAACCAGTTGCCGGACGCTGCGAAGATGCTGGAAACCATTCTTAAGCAGAAGCCGCACGAGTCGATCGCGCTGAACAACCTGGCCTGGATCTACCAGCAACAGGGGGACAGCCGAGCGCACGGGTTGGCACGTCAGGCGTATGTGCTGGCACCGGGACCGCAGACGGCCGATACCCTGGGATGGATTCTGACGACATCCGGCAAGGCATCGGATGGTCTGGCGTTGCTGCGCCAAGCCTATGCGGAAGCATCGAACGACCCGCGGATTCAGTACCACTTCGCGGTGGCGCTGAATGACACCGGCAACAAGGAGGAGGCGATCAAACACCTGAACGGTGTGGTCGGGGTGAAGGGCGAGTTCCCGGAAAAGATCGAGGCCCAGAATCTGCTGGACAAGCTGGCCAAGGGATCCTGAACGACGCGGTGCGGCAACTTCGACTGCTGACGTTCTCGACGCTCTATCCGAGCAGCAGCAGACCCAATCACGGGGTCTTCGTCGAGAACCGGCTTCGCCATCTTGTGGCCAGTGGCCAGGCCGTCAGCACGGTCCTGGCGCCGGTCCCCTGGTTTCCCAGCGCCCATCCTCGGTTCGGGGAATGGGCTCGGTTCGCCGCGACCGAGCAGCGGGAGACGCGAAACGGGCTGGTCGTGTGGCATCCGCGCTATCCCGTGATCCCTAAAGTCGGCATGTCCGTGGCGCCGTTCCTGCTGTATCGCGCCATGCGTCCGGTGCTGGCCCGCATGCTGGCCGAGGGCGCGCGTTTCGATGTGATCGACGCCCATTATGTGTACCCCGATGGTGTGGCCGCGGTCTGGCTGGGGCAGCATTTTGGACTGCCGGTGGTGGTGACCGCGCGGGGCACCGATGTCAGCCTGATCCCCCAATTCCGAATTCCGCGCCGGTTGATCCAGGGGGCGATCCGGGGAGCGGCGGCGCTGGTTACGGTCAGTGCCGCGCTGAAGACTGCTCTGGTCGCGCTCGGCGCGCCTGACGACAAGGTCACCGTCCTGCGCAACGGCGTCGATACAGCGCTGTTTCGGCCGCCCGCCGATCGGGACGCGGCAAGGGCGACGTTGGGCCTGACCCGACCCACGTTGATTTCGGTCGGGCTGCTGATCGAACGCAAAGGCCACGACCGGACCATCGAGGCGATGGCGCAATTGCCCGGGTTCGATCTGCTGATCGCGGGGGAGGGGCCGGAGCGCGACAACCTCCTGGCGTTGATCAATCGCCTTGGCCTGTCCGACCGGGTGCGTCTGCTGGGTGCTCGTCCGCATGCGGAATTGCCGGCGCTGTATGGGGCGGCGGATGCGTCGGTCCTGTCGTCGTCGCGGGAGGGTTGGGCGAATGTGCTGTTGGAGTCGATGGCGTGCGGCACCCCGGCGGTCGCCAGCAACATCTGGGGCAATCCGGAAGTGGTGCAGGAAATCGCGGCAGGCGTGATCACCGAGGCCAACACGCCGGACGGGATCGCGGCGGCGGTGCGGCGGTTGTTCGACGGGATGCGGCCACGGGGGGAAACCCGGGCTTATGCGGAGCGGTTCGGGTGGGATGAGACGACGGACGGGCAGTTGGCGTTGTTTCGGCGGGTGGTGGGGTAGGGGGGGTCATGAGCCTCTGGGGGGCGACGGATTCGCCTACCGGGCGCGTCGGCGCATCCAACCGAGCGCGCCGAGCCCCGCGAGGAACACGGGCAACCCCGCCGGCGCGGGCGCTTCAACGACCAGCGAGGTGACGGTCATGCTGATCTGGTACTGGGGCCGGCAATGGTCGAAATCCGAACGATCGGGTCGCTGTCATCATGAACCATCCCCTGCTGTCGGATTGTGGCCGAAATACCCCGCTCGCCCAGGCTGTCCGAGTTCGTTGCGGGCACGGTAACCGCCAATCCGTGCAAGCGGCAAGATCGGCGTCAACACCCTGTTCCGGCGACCAGGAGACCGCTGCACGGTGTCTTGGTTACCGTCCGTTCGATGCGCCGGCCGGTGCGGCGTTCTTCTTTGCCCCCGATCTCCGTCATAGTCCCACCTTGACCCCGGGCGCCAACCACCTCTCCAATCCCGACCCCAAACCTGCTCGGGGCACCAAACCATGAAAATCACCATCTACGGCGCCGGCGCGATTGGCGGGCACCTCGCGATGCGGCTGAACCGGGCCGGGGCGGATGTCTCCGTCATCGCCCGAGGCGCCCATCTGGCCGCGATCCAGCAAAACGGCCTGACCGTCAACGCTGTCGATGGCGTCCATAACGCGCGCGTCCATGCCACCGACAATCCGGCCAGCCTCGGCCGCCAGGAAGCGGTGTTCGTCACCGTCAAAGCCCCGGCACTGCCCCAGGTCGCCGCGGGCATCGGCCCGTTGCTGGGCGCCGACACTCCCGTCGCGTTTGTCATGAACGGCATACCCTGGTGGTATTTCAACCACCTGGCCGGCCCGCACCGCGACAACTCCCTGCCTCGCATCGACCCCAACGACGCTCTTCGCACCGCGCTCGGCCCCAACCGCACCATCGGCGGGGCGGTCTATTCCGCCAGCGCCGTCATCGAACCTGGCGTCATCGATGTCGAGCAACCGAAAAGTCGCTTCATCCTGGGCGAACCCGATGACACCGCCAGCGACCGCGTTCGCATTCTGACCGACCTGATCTCCAAGGGCGGTATCAGCGGGGAGGCAACAACCGCCATCCGCACCGAAATCTGGAACAAGCTGATCAGCAACCTCGCGGGCGGGACCTTGGCGGTGCTGACCGGTTGCGCGCCCAAGACCAACTACACGGAACCGGCGCTGCGGGCGGCGGCTCTTTTGGCGATGCGGGAAGCCGCTTCGATTGCGCAGGCGCTGGGGGCCAATCCAACGACCAACCATGAGGCGCGGGTCGCCAGCCAGTCGTCCATGGATCATAAGCCGAGCATCTTGCAGGATTTGGAGCTGGGGCGAAGGATGGAGGTGGATGGGATGTTCGATGCCCCCCTGACCTTGGCACGGATGGCGGGCGTGGCGACACCGACGCTCGATCTGCTGGTCGGCTTGTGCAAGGTCCGCACGTCCGCCGCGGGGCTTTACGACCGATAGGGCCATGGCCCGATTCCGGGCGGCGCGCTATATCGGCTGGTACCGCAACGGGGAGACCAGGACCATGGAAACACGCATATTCGGCCGGACGGGGATGCCGATCTCGATCCTGGGCTTCGGCTGCGGGGCGGTTGGCGGGTTGATGGTGCGCGGCGCGGCGCAAGACCAGGAGCGCGCGGTGGCGCGGGCGCTGGAGGTTGGGATCAACTACTTCGACACCGCCGTCCAATACGGTCACGGTGCGTCGGAAACCAATCTTGGCGTGGTTCTGGCCAAGCTGAAGCCGGCGCAGGCGTTCGTGGGTACCAAGGTCCGGCTGCCCCCGGAAGATTTCAGCCGCATCGATGCCGCGGTTGCCTCCTCCCTCGACGGCAGTCTCAAGCGGCTTGGCATGGACCACGTGGATATTTTCCATCTGCACAATGCCATCACGGTGAACGGCGGCGGTGACACGCTGAGCGCCAAACAGGTGCTGGAGCAGGTGGTGCCCGCGTTCCAGAAACTGCAGAAATCCGGAAAAACCCGGTTCCTGGGCATCACGGCCGTGGGCGAGACCGCGGCGTTGCATCAGGTGGTGGATGCGAACGTGTTCGACAGCGCCCAGGTCAGCTACAACATGTTGAACGCATCCGCCGCGCAGCCGCTACCGGCTGGGTACCCGGCGCAGGACTACGGCCGCCTGTTCGACCGTACCCAGAAAGCCGGCGTCGGCGTCGTCGGCATCCGCGTGCTGGCGGGCGGCGCTCTGACCGGCACCGCCGAACGCCACCCCATCGCCAGCCCGCCCCCGGCCCCAATCGGGTCGGCGCTGAATTATGAAACCGACATGGAACGCGCCCAGCGCCTGATGCCACTGGTGCGGGAGGGCTTCGTCGGCTCCCTGCCGGAGGCCGCGACCAGGTTCGCGATTTCCCACCCCGCCATGTGCACGATCCTGGTCGGCATGGCGACCCCGGATGAGTTCGAGGCCGGGCTTGCGGCCGTACTGAAAGGCCCGCTTCCCCAGGCCGCGCTGAACCGTCTGGCGACTCTGGCAAAGGGGTTCGTGGGGGAGGGGCGTTAGCCGCGCCTCTCGGACGTCAGTCGCCTTTGAACGACGGTGCGCGCTTTTCCAGGAAGGCGCTGACCGCTTCCCGGTGATCCGCCGTCGAATGGACCAGCGCCTGCATGGCGGCGGACATTTCCAGCAACGTGTCCAGGCGGGTGTGCCGGCCTTCCATCACCAGGCGCTTGGCCATGCGCACGGCGGTCGGCGGGTTGACGGCAATCCGTTGCGCCAGGGCACGGGCGGCGTCCAGCAGCTCCGCGTCCGGCACAACGCGGGACACCAGGCCGCAGGCCAGAGCCTCCGCCGCGTTCAGCATGTCGCCGGTAAACACCATCTCGCAGGCCTTGGAGAACCCGACGACTCGCGGCAGCAGCCAGGCGCCGCCGTCACCGGGGACGATGCCGACCTTGACGAAGCTTTCCGCGAACCGGGCGCTTTCGGCGGCGATGCGCATGTCGCACATGCAGGCCAGATCAAGCCCCGCACCGATCGCCGGCCCGTTCACGGCGGCGATAATGGGGACGTCCAGTTTCTCGAACGCCAGCGGAATCAACTGGATGCCGTAGCGGTAATACCGCGTGGTCAGGGTCGGCTTCTCCGCGCGGACACCGAAGTCGTCGCGCATCTTGCGCAGATCGCCGCCGGAGGAGAACGCGCTGCCCGCCCCGGTCAGGATCGCCACGCGGACGGAGGTGTCGGCGTTCAGACGCTCGATCGCGTCGACGATGCCCTCCACCATGTCGGCTTCCGAGATGGGGTTGCGCATGCCGGGGTCATTCAGGGTGATCGTAACGATCGGGCCGTCCTGCTGGTACAGCACCTTGTCAGTCATGGTGGGGTGTTCCTTCTGGGGTTTGCGTGGGGTGGTTTGGATGATGTGATCGTATCAACCGTCCGAGCCATCGGCCGATAGCGCGGCCCCTGCTCGCCGCCCCCTGCTCA
This sequence comes from Asaia bogorensis, assembly GCA_945861095.1. Taxonomy (GTDB): domain Bacteria; phylum Pseudomonadota; class Alphaproteobacteria; order Acetobacterales; family Acetobacteraceae; genus Rhodopila. Next base: position 14,054 of record CAMATI010000019.1, read on the forward strand.
CTGTCATTGCCGGGTCGCGCCCGGCAATGACAGTGAGAGAGGGGCAACGACGGTCAGCAGGTTGCGGTCGCGGTGAGGGAGGGACGGTGCATCCGTCCATGGTCCCTGCGGTTGATATACAACAATGCACTACGGCCGATGTCCGTCCCGGCCCTTAGCGCAAGCCAAGTCCGCGGGCGATGATGCCGCGCAAGATTTCGCGGGTGCCGCCGCGCAGCGAAAAGGACGGTGCGTGCATCATGGTGTGCGCAAGCACGGCGGAGAAATCCCTCGTGGACTTGCGGTCCGGTTCCGCTTCCACCAATTGGCGGGCAATTTCGGGCAGTTCCTGCTCCAGCAACGCGCCGAGGTCCTTGACCATGGCCGCCTGCAAGGCCGGGTTCTCGCCGTTCTGCAACATCCCCGCGACCGAGCGCGACAGGCGGCGCAACGTCATGAAATGCCCGGTCAGGCGACCGATGGCGATGGCGGCGGCATCTGTCGGCTCCGGGCCCAAGGCGCGGACAAGCTCCACGAACAGCCAGAAGGATGACAGGAACCGCTCTGGCCCGCTGCGTTCCAGGGCCAACTCGCTGGTCACCTGGTGCCAGCCGTCGCCTTCCTTGCCCAGAAGCGCGGTGTCGGGGAGGAAGGCGTCCTGGAATACCACCTCATTGAAGTGATGCTCCCCGGTCAAAGCGTGGACGGGGCGGATGGTGATGCCCGGAGTGTTCTTCAGATCGACCAGGAACTGGCTGACCCCGCCGTGGCGGTCTTCCAGGGACTGGGCGCCTTGGCCGGTCCGGCAAAACAGCACCATGTAGTGGGACAGATGCGCAAAACTGGTCCAGACCTTGGTGCCGTTGACCAGATAGCCGCCCTGGACCTTTGCCGCGCGGGTGCGGACCGATGCCAGATCCGATCCGGTGTCGGGTTCGCTCATGCCAATGCAGAAGAACGCCTCGCCCGCGGCGACTTTTGGCAGGATGGTCTGGCGCTGCTCCTCCGTGCCGACACGCAGGATCAGAGGAGCCGACTGCCGGTCGCCGATCCAGTGCAGGCCGACCGGGGCGCCGGCCGCCAGCATTTCCTCCAGCACCACATAGCGTTCCAAGGCGGTCCGGCCATGTCCGCCATATTCCTTCGGCAGCGTCATACCAAGCCATCCCCGCCGCCCGACCGACCGGCTGAACTCCGCGTCGTGGCCGGTCCAGGATTCCGCCTTCTGGACGGGCTTGCGGTCTTTCAGGGCGGTCTTGAGGAAGTCACGCACCTCGGCGCGCAGGGATTCAGCGGCCGGGGATGGCGGGGGAGGCGGAAAGGTGAATGCCGACACCGGATTGGTCCCATCAATAAGGTAACCGGGCGGTAGCTTGCGCCTCCGGTCCGGTCAATACGGGTTTCAGCTTCGCGGGATACCCGCCGAGGCGGTCAGACCGCCATCCACCGGGATATAGGCCCCGTTCACATACCCTGCCTCGGGCGACGCCAGGAAGGCAACGACGGCGGCGATTTCGTCGGGGTGGGCAAAGCGGCCGGCGGGAACCCGACCCTCGGTGGCTTTGCGATAGGCGGCGAACGGCGCCATCATCTCGGTATCGACGAAGCCGGGCGCGACATAGTTCACGGTCACGCCACGGCGGGCGCTCTCGATCGCCAGGGTGCGCACATAGGCCAGCAGAGCCGCCTTGGTGGCGCCATAGGCGGCGTTGCCCTGGCTGGCGACGGTCGCGCCGATGACCGACCCGATGGCCACGATCCGCCCCGTCCGCGCCCGCATCATCGGCCGCACGACGGCCCGCGCGATCCGGGCGAACGAGAAGAAGTTCACCTGCATGGCCTGTTCCGCGGTGTCCTGGTCCATCATCGCGGCCAGGGCGTCATAGGTTGTCCCGCCCACCTGGATCAGCGCGTCCCAGGCCGGGGCGTCTTCCTGCGCAACGGCGAAGGCGTCCACCGCTGCCCGGTTGGACAGGTCCAGCGGTATGGCGGAAACCCCCTCGGGAGGGTCTCCGGCATCAGTCCGATACGTGTAGGTGACGGCATAACCCCGATCCACCATCGCCCGGACGACCGCCGCCCCAATCCCTCGCCGTCCGCCAATGACCAGGGCACGCCCCGCCGTGGTCATGCCGCCCCCAGCACCAGGCAGACATTCTGCCCGCCGAAGCCGAAGGAGTTGGAAATGGCGTGCCGGACCTGGACTGACCGCGCGACGTTCGGCACGCAATCGACCGGCAAAGCGGGGTCGGGAATGTCGTAGTTGATCGTCGGAGGCAGAACCCCGGTTTGCAGGGCCAGCAGGGTGAAGATGGCTTCCACCGCGCCGGCCGCGGTCAGGGTGTGCCCGATCATCGACTTGTTGGACGAAATGGGAATGGAGGCCGCTCGTTCCCCGAATACCGCCGAAACGCCGATCCATTCCATCTTGTCGTTTTCCGGCGTCCCGGTGCCGTGGGCGTTGATGTAGCCGATCTCCTCCGGCGACAGTCCGGCATCGGCCAGCGCATGACGCATGCAGGCGATGATGGGCTTGCCATCCGGCGAGGATCGGGTGCGGTGAAACCCGTCCGCCGCTTCGCCGCAGCCTTCGACCACACCCAGTACGGTCGCCCCGCGCGCCCTTGCATGCGCCAGGCTTTCGATGACAAGCGCGCCGGCGCCTTCGGCCATCACGAAGCCGTCCCGGTCCTTGCTGAACGGGCGCGCGGCGGAGGATGGCGGGTCGCTGCGAGTGGACAGAGCCGACAGCAGCGAGAAGCGGATCAGGCTTTCCGGATTGACCGAGGCATCGGTGCCAAGCACCAGCGCCGCGCCGGTTTCCCCGCGCCGGATTGCCTCCACGCCGAGTTGGATCGCCGTGCCACCGGAGGCGCAGGCGGTCGACGTCGCGATCGGAGACCCCTTGGTGCCGAATCGATCGGCCAGGTTCTCGCCGACCGAGCCGAACAGGAAGCGTTTGTAAAGGTTGGTGAATTTTCCGGTGGCGGCGGCACGGTACAGATCGTCGTAGCCAATCTGGTCGTTGGCGCCGGACGCCGCGGCCAAGGCCAAACGCTGCGGCCATTCCATCTCGACGGGGGGCAGCGCCAGGAACAACGGGCCGGGGAAATCCCCCGGACGGCCGATGCCGGCTTGTGCGATCGCTTCCTCCACCACCAGTTCGGCCAGTTTCTCCGACAGAGCCGGGGCCGAACTGTCGGCTACTGGGACGAAATCGACGGTGCCGGCGACCGTGGTGCGCATGCCGTCGATCGGAAAGCGGATGATGCGCTTCAGGCCCGACTGCCCGGCCGTCAGAGCGCGCCAATTCTCATCCTTGCCCTGACCCAGGGACGTGAGCACGCCCATGCCCGTCACAACGACGATTGGTCTGCCCAGATGATCGGTATCCTGTCCCATTTCGACTCCACATGGCCTGAGCGGGCAGGCCATTCCTATCAGCCGCGCAAAACCCTGACACTTTCCGTGCCTATACCTTCACCCCTGGCCCTGGCGGCCGGAGTCGAGGTTGCCACGATCACGCTACCCTTGGCTTGCGTCGGTTGTCGCTGGCAAAACCGTGCAAGTCATACCAGCCGTCCGAACCGTTGACCTGGCGCGTCCCCGCATCGTCGTTGCCGGGCTGAACCCGGCAATCCGCGCTTCCGCGGCAGGGGGCCGTCCACACCGACAAATCCGGCAATGACGAGGGCGCCAATCCATCGGTCAGACGACGAGAACCGTGCATTGCCGGGGACCCCCGACGCGGACGACGCACACCGATCCGGCGAGACCCTGGCGACGCCATTTCGTCAAGCGGCGGTCACCGTCGCCATCGATTCCCCGCGCCATTGTCCCCAGGATGTTACCAGAACCCGCCGCAACGGTGAATCCATCACCGCTTCCGCGGGATCCAACGGTGCGAACAACCGCCCGTGGCGCAGGCACGCCGTCGCCAGGGCCAGATTCGCCGGAAACGATGGCTCCAATGTGTGACCGAAGGCCGTTGCCGTGGCGCGCATTGGCAGCCCGAGCTCCGCGAGGAAGCTCTGCTCCTCGACGGTCGCTGCGTGAGCTCCGGACGCGCCGGATATCACCGCGGTTGCGTTCCGATCCAGATCAGGCGCCACGACGGATAGCTGCGACCGTGCATTGGCTGTTGCTTCGCCAGGGCGGCGACGGCAGCGGTCGGTCATCACGTCGCCGATTCGGCCGAGAACGGTTGCGCCACGGGAATGCGCGTGTTCCCGGCTTTCGATGACCAGGAAACAGCCAAGCGAGCCCAGGACCATGCCTCCGCCGGTTGCCTGGCGTGCCCATACGCCGGCGAACGGGTGCTTCCACAGCATCCCGCCCATTTCATATTCCAGCAGGATGTCGGGCCGTTGCGCGTTGTAGGAGCCACCCACCAGGGCGATGTCGCCCTGGCCGGCGCGGATTCGCTGACAGGCGATCCGCACGCCGTCCGTACCCGCTGCTTCTTCTCCCATGAAGGTTCGGGATGAACCTGTAACGCCGTGTACTAAAGAGATATTTCCCGCCAGTAGGTTGGACAGTTGGGCCAGGAACAGGGTCGGGCGGAGATCGCCCAGCAGGTGCTCGTTCAGATAGGCGCCCGGGTTTTCCGCCTTGGGCAGCCCGGACAGGATGGCCGCGTCCACGGCATAGTCCCGCTCTCCACCGCCCGCCGCGACGATCATATCCGTCCGGGCGAGCAGGTCCTTGTCGCCTTTCACGCCAGCCGAATCCAGCGCCAGGCCGGCGGCATAGGTGCCGATCCGTTGCCAGGCTTCCATCTGCCGCTGGTCGCCGCGCTTGGGGATCTGCCTGTCCAGTTCCAGCGCCGTCATCGGATGCACCAGGAACGGCGGAAACGTCGAGTCGTCCACCACGGGTGCAAAGCCGGCCGGGTTGTCCAGCGCCGCCCAATGGGCGTCCAATCCCTCTCCGAGGCAGGAGATCAAGCCAACGCCGGTGATCAATGTGTCGCGGTCATGCGGCATGGAAAAATTCCTCCGGCACACCGATGCGGCGCGCGGTTTCCAGCATGGTCGCCCGCAATGTCTCGTTCGGGAACGGCACCACGCGATACCGGATCTCAGTGTCCGCGACCTTCTTGCCCTGGGACAGGATCGATGCCTCCACCACCGCGTAGCCGGAGCCATCGTGGATCAGGCGCGCTTCGGCTTCCAGCTTCTGGCCGGGCACGACGAAGGTCCGCATCTTGGCTTCCTTCACCTGCACCAGGAACGGCATCGCGGTGAAGCGCAGGGTCGCCAGCACCAGCCAGCCGCCGATCTGTGCCATGGTTTCGATCATCAGCACACCGGGCAACAGCGGATAGCCGGGGAAATGCCCCTCGAACACCGGGCTTTCGTCGGGAACCTGGCAATCGGCGCGCGCGAGTCGCTCTGGCGGATCAAGCACGCTGATCCGATCGATCATCTGAAAATACTCGAGACGCATGGCGGGCGCCCGATGCCCCTCAGGCGGCCTTGGCCGCGACCAGCCTGTCGATATTGGCGCAGAGGTTCTTGATCACGAAATACTCGTCCGAGGAAACTTTCCCGTCGTTCACTTCGGCCGTCCACACTTCCAACGGCATCTTGATGCCGAACGACTTGTCGATGGCGAAGGCCACATCCAGAAAATCCAGGCTATCGATACCCAGGTCATTGATCGCGTGGCTTTCCGGCGTGATCGTATCACGCTCTATATCGCTGGTATCCGCGATAATCCCGGCCACGGTTTCGAACGTCGACGCCATGCGTGCACCCCTGCAAAGGTGGCGGGCACTAACACCGGTGCCCCCGTGCCGCAAGGCGCTAGTCGCCGAATGTGACTTATTAAGGGTGATCCGCTGCCGGGATGCTGCGTCCCGAGGGGCGGATTACGGTTCCCCGGATCGCCGTCAGTCGACCCAACGTGCCGGACTCCAGGTCCATCCGCCGCCGCTCTGGATCCAGTGACCATGCAGCCAGTTCGGCCCGTGTCCCGCGGCCGGCACATATTGGCCGGGCGTCCAGACGTAGCCCGAGCCGGTCCAATGCCAATGCCCCGGGCGCCAGTTCAACACCTCCCCCGAGACCGGCGGCTTGGGGATTGTCTCGGGGCGCAGGGGCGGTACGGCGTTCGGGCCGCCAGTGTCGATGCAACCGGCCAGCAGGAAAAGTCCGAACAGCGCGGCGGGCCAGTGGCGGTGGGTCATGCGGCCGGTATCCCTGACTGGTGGAGTGACGCTACGCTACATGGGTGTGCGGACGTTCCGCGTCCATGGTGGCGGTCCCGCGCGGGCATCGCGCGCCGTCGATTCGCGCATCTCGCTTCGGTCCGAAACACCCCTTGTCTCAGCCGGGCAGCAGCAGGGTGGCCACGGCTTGCGCGGCAATCCCCTCGCCGCGGCCGGTGAAGCCCAGCCGCTCGGTCGTCGTGGCCTTGACCGAGATCAGGCCGAGCGGAACGCCCATGATATCGGCGAGGCGGGCCATCATGGCGGCGGCGTGCGGGGCGATCTTGGGGCGCTCGCAGATCAGGGTCACGTCGGCGTTGGCCAGGCGGCCGCCGCGTGCGGCGATTCGGCTGGCGGCGTGGGCCAGGAAGCGGGCGCTGTCGACATCCTTCCACTCTGCCTGGCTGGGCGGGAAATGGCGGCCGATATCGCCTTCGGCCAGGGCGCCGTAGATGGCGTCGCACAGCGCGTGGATGCCGACATCGGCGTCCGAATGTCCCGCCAACCCCTTGTCGTGCGGGACTTCGACGCCGCACAGGAACAGCTTGCGGCCGGCGGTCAGCACATGGACATCGAAGCCGGTGCCGACGCGGGGGATCAGGCCAATTGACGTGGCAACGGACATGGCGCGCTCCAGCCGGACAAGGTCGTCGGGATAGGTCAGTTTGATGTTGTCGTCCGAGCCGGGGACGATCGCGACCGTCTCGCCGGCCGCTTCCAGCAGGGAGGCATCGTCGGTCGCGCCGATCTTGCCGGACCGATGGGCGGCCAGGAGGGGCGCTATTCGAAAGGCCTGAGGCGTCTGGGCGCGGAACAGGCCATCGCGCGGGACGGTTTCGGTGATGATGCCGTCGACGACCCGCTTCAACGTGTCAGCCACCGGCGCGGCGGGAATGGCGCCCGGATGGTGTTCCAGGGCGGCCAGCAGGGCGTCGATGGTGCCGGCGGGGATGTTCGGGCGAGCGGCGTCGTGGACGAGGACAATGGTTGGGGCGTGCGGCAGGAGGGCATCGAGACCGGCGCGCACGCTGTCCTGGCGGGTGGCGCCACCGGGCACGATCGGCAGGTGGTCCAGACCTGCCAGTGCCGCGGCAATCGGGGCGGCTTCCCCAACCGGTTGGATCAGGGTGGCATATTTGGCCAGGGCCTCGGCGGCGTGGCGCATGACGGGCTTGCCGAGCAGGGGCAGGAATTGCTTGGGGGTCTCGGCGCCGAAGCGGCTTCCGGTTCCGGCGGCGACCAGGATGACGGCGATACGCATGCCCTACCCTGGCCGGGGCAGCCGGGGGGCGTCAACCGTATGCGGGGATTGGCGGCGTTCCGCCACGGACCGGGCGGCCGCCCTGCCGCTGGTACAAAATCCCGTGATCGTCGTTTGGCAATGCCAGAGGCGATCCCATTGGCACCGTCTTTGGCCGAGCCGCTGGCGGCATCCGTCACCGCCGCGTCACACGGCGCATTGCACGAATCCGACTGTAACGCTATTTTGCCCAAATCATGGGCAAGTGCAGTTCACAAACCACACAATCTGCCCTCGGACCGATCGATCTGGGGGACGGCGTCGTGATCGACACGCCTGTCATCCTGGCGCCGATGTCCGGGGTCACCGATCTTCCTTTCCGTCGCACGGCCAAGCAATTGGGCGCGGGCATGGTCGTGTCCGAGATGATCGCGTCATGGGCCATGATCCGGGAAAATGCCAAAACCATGGGCATGGCCGAGGTCGATGGCTGCGGCGGCGTTTCCGCCGTCCAACTCGCCGGCTGCGACCCAACCGCCATGGCCGAGGCCGCGCGTCTGGCCGCCGGAAAGGGGGCCGACCTGATCGACATCAACTTCGGCTGTCCGGTGAAAAAGGTCGCGGTCGGTCAGGCCGCCGGGTCCGCGCTGATGCGCGATGAGGTTGCGGCCGCCGCGATCCTGGAGGCGACCGTCAAGGCCGTGTCGGTGCCGGTGACGCTGAAGATGCGGATGGGATGGGATCACGCGAGCCTCAATGCCCCACGCCTGGCGCGAATAGCCCAGGATTGCGGCATCCGCATGGTCACCGTCCATGGCCGCACCCGACAGCAATTTTATACTGGCACCGCGGACTGGGATTTCATCCGTCAGGTCAAGCAGGCCGTTACCATCCCGGTCATCGCCAACGGTGACATCTTGACCGAGGACGATGCCGCCGACGCGCTGCTGCGGTCTGGCGCGGACGGGGTCATGATCGGTCGCGGCTGTTACGGCCGGCCCTGGTTTCCCGCCCAGGTGGCGCAATACCTGCGCACCGGGACCCGTCGGGACGAACCGACCTTGATCGAGCAAAAGCAAATAATGCTAGACCATTATACGGCGTTGCTCACCCAATTTGGGAGCAATGCCGGCGTGCGTCTGGCCCGCAAGCATCTGTCCTGGTACTCGCGGGGGCTGCCCGGGTCGGCCGAGTTCCGCGCTACCATGAACCGGCTGCCGGATGCCGCGTCGGTCCTGCGACTGATCGACGGTTTCTACGATCCGCTGATCGACCGATCGGCGGACGGCACGCCGGTTCGCCGGACTGGCACGCTCGCCGACACCCAATCCGAATCGTCCACTGCTTTGGAAACCGAGGCCGCATGACGACCATTGCCAATCGCACCGAGCGTCTTGCGGCCAGCCGTCTCCGCGGCGCCGACGCGGCCGCCGTGTTGGGCGCGCTGCCGGTCCCGGTCGTGCTGCTGGACCGGGAAAATCGCTTCCGCCATGTCAATCACGCCGCCGAACAGTTCCTCGGTATCTCTGTGGCCAGCCTGTCGCAACTGCGGCTCAATGACCTCATTCCGCTCGATAACCCTCTGTTCTTGCTGATAGAGCAGGTGCGCAATACCGAGGCGACGATTTCCGATCACGACCTGAACCTGGAAAGCCCGCGGCTGCAAAAGCGGGGCATCACGGTGCAGGGATCCCCGCTGCCGGAAGAACCGGGCGCCGTGCTGCTGGTCTTGCAGGATGCCTCGGCGGCCCGGTCGCTCGACCGGCAGTTGGCGTTTCGCGGTGCCGCGCGCAGCGTGACCGGGATGGCGGCGATCCTGGCGCATGAGGTCAAGAACCCGCTGTCCGGCATCCGCGGCGCCGCGCAATTGCTGGAAGAAAGCGTCGGGCCGGCGGATCGGGAACTCGCCGAACTGATCCGCGACGAAGCGGACCGCATCCGCGCCCTGGTGGACCGGATGGAAGCGTTCGGGGAAAAGCCGATCATGCGATCGGCGGTGAACATCCATCGGGTGCTGGAACATGTCCGCAAGCTCGCGAAATCTGGCTTCGGCGCCAATATCCGCTTCATCGAGACCTATGATCCGTCGCTGCCCCCGGTTTGGGGCAATCGCGACCAGTTGGTGCAGGTTATCCTGAACCTGGTGAAGAACGCGGCCGAGGCGACGACGCAGAACGCCAATGGGCGTCCGGAAATCACGCTTGCGACCGGGTTCCAGCAAGGCGTCCGGGTCGCTATTCCGGGGTCCACCGCCCGTCTGGACCTGCCGCTGTTCGTCGCCGTGCGCGATAACGGCCCGGGTATCCCAGAGGATATCAGGCCGCATCTGTTCGAACCGTTCGTGACCTCGAAATCCTATGGCAGCGGCCTTGGATTGGCATTGGTCGCCAAGATCGTGGGCGACCACGGCGGTCTGATCGAGGTCAACAGCCGCCCGGGCCGGACCGAATTCCGGCTTCATCTACCGGTCGTCTCGGAAAAGGATGCGGATCAGTGACTTTGCCCACCGTTTTGATCGCCGATGACGACCGTTCCATCCGCACCGTGCTGACCCAGGCCTTGGGCCGGTCCGGCTATCAGGTCCGAAGTACGGGCAACGCCGCCACGCTCTGGCGATGGGTGGAGGATGGGGAAGGCGATCTGGTCATCACCGATGTGGTGATGCCGGACGAAAACGGTCTGGACCTGATCCCGCGCATCAAGCGCATCCGCCCGGACCTGCGGGTGGTGGTCATGAGCGCGCAGTCCACCTTGATGACGGCGGTCAAGGCCACCCAACGCGGCGCCTTCGAATACCTGCCCAAGCCATTCGATTTGCAGGAACTTCTCAGCGTCGTCGGGCGCGCGCTGGCACAGCCCACGGAAGCGACGGTCAGCGTGCCGGAACCGCGGGACTCGGAGGAGCGCCTGCCGCTGATCGGGCGCAGCCCGTCGATGCAGGAGATCTACCGGACCATCGCTCGCCTGACGACCGCCGACCTGACGGTCATGATCAACGGCGAATCCGGCACCGGCAAGGAACTGGTGGCCCGCGCGCTGCACGATTACGGCAAGCGGCGGGCCGGGCCGTTCGTCGCCATCAACATGGCAGCGATCCCGCGGGAACTGATCGAAAGCGAGTTGTTCGGCCATGAGCGGGGCGCGTTCACCGGTGCCACCAACCGATCGCTGGGCCGGTTCGAGCAGGCCAACGGCGGCACCCTGTTCCTGGACGAAATCGGCGACATGCCGCCAGAGGCGCAGACCCGTCTGCTGCGGGTGTTGCAGGAGGGGGAATTCACCTCGGTCGGCGGGCGCCAGCCGATCAAGGCCAATGTCCGCATCATCGCCGCCACCCACCGCGATCTGCGCACCGCGATCCGCCAGGGGCAGTTCCGGGAGGACCTGTTCTATCGTCTGAACGTCGTGCCCATCCGCCTGCCGCCGCTCCGCGAACGGGTGGAGGACATCCCCCTGCTGGCGCGCCATTTTTTGGAACGGGCGCGCCAAGATGGTCTGCCGTCGAAGTCGCTGGACCAGGGCGCGGTCGACCGGCTGAAGCAGCATAACTGGCCCGGCAACGTGCGGGAGGTCGAGAACCTGATGCGTCGCCTGGCGGCGCTGTGCCCGGAGGAGATCATCACCGGCGACATCATCGGCATCGAACTGGCCGATGCCGAACCGCCGTCGGCGCCGGTGGCCGGCGCCGTGGCGGGACCGGACACGCTGTCCCGCGCGGTGGAACGCCACATCAAGGAATTCTTCGCCACGCATAACGACGGGGTGGGCGTTACCGATGTCTATGACAAAATCCTGGCCGAGGTGGAACGCCCGCTGATCCGCATGACCCTGGCCGCGACTCGCGGCAACCAGATCAAGGCGGCGGCGATGCTGGGGTTGAACCGCAACACGCTGCGTAAAAAAATTCGCGACCTGGAAATCCCGGTCGTGAGAGGGTTGATGTGACCGCACGAAGCCAGTCTGGGCGTGGGTGCGGAGCGGGCACCGCCGAACGGTCGCGTACTCGCCGAAGCTGGTTTTTGGGGTGGTGCAGGGGGCGCGGGCGACGCGCACCGATGACCGCTGCATTTGACGCAGGGGTGGCGAACCCCGTCATGGTGGGCGCAGGCCCGCCCTCCACGACTTGCGGAGCCGGCTCAGACGAGGCCGTGGATGGTGGGCCTGCGCCCACCATCACGAAGTACGCAGGCGACGCGCCAACTGGAGCGGTTATCTTTGCGCGTCGCCTTACGTGTCACCGTAGCCCGACGGTCGCCTTGCCGGCACGCCGATCCCGGCCACCAGTTTTGCCTGATCCGCCAAGATGAACGCCGACCTCCCGCTCGGCCTCCCAGCCCAGATAGGTCCGGGCCAGATGGGTCCCGGCCAGATGGGTCCGGGCCAGATGGGGCCCGGCCAGATGGGGCCCGGCCAGTCGGACCCGGGCCAGTCGGTCCGCGCCGGACGCTCCTATGTCAGCATGCTGGGTGACCTGATGGTCGGCAAGCTGGTGACCATCGTCGTCGCCGCGCTGGCACTCGCGGTCGGTCTGTCCACCTTCATCATTCTCGCGCGCGGCTCGCCGCTGGGTCTGAACCCCGGCATCGGGGTCGCGCTGGTGCTGATCAATCTTTCGGTTCTGCTGCTGCTGGGGGCCATTCTGGCCGGACGCCTGACCCGCGTCTGGGTGGAGCGCCGGCGCGGGTCGGCTGGTTCCCGCCTGCATGTGCGCCTGGTGTTGCTGTTCAGCGGCGTGGCGGTCGCGCCGACCATCCTGGTCGCCTGCTTCGCGGTCGCCTTCTTCCATTTCGGCATCCAGGCCTGGTTCAGCGACCCGGTCCGCGCGTCGCTGACGGAATCCCTCCAGGTCTCGCATGGCTACCTGGAGGAGCATCGCAACAACATCCGCTCCGTCGCCCTGGAAATGGCCAACGACCTGTCCCGCGCCGGTCATTTCCTGTCCGCCGATCCGTCGGTGTTCGCCCAGGTGCTGGACACCCAGACCACCTTGCGCGGCCTGACCGAAGCCGTGATCTACGAGCCGACCTCGGGCCAGATCGTCGCCGCCGCCGGCCTGTTCGTCGGCATGGGGGTGGAGGCGCCCCCCGCCTCGGCCACGATGCAGGCTCTGGATGGCGACGTTGCCGTGCTGAACGCCGGCGACGGAACCCGGGTGCGCGCGGTGGTTAAACTCGATTCCGCGCCGCCCTTGACCATGATGATCGGGCGTCCGATCGATCCGCAGATCCTCGGCTACATGCAGCGGACCGAGGCGGCGGTGTCCGAATATCAGCGCCTGGACCAGAACCGATCCTGGCTGCAAATCGCCTTTGCCTGGATTTTTGCCATCGTGGCGCTGCTGGTGCTGTTGGCCGCGGTATTGATCGGCCTGATGCTGGCCAACCAGATCGCCCGTCCGATCGGCAACCTGATCCTGGCCGCCGAACGCGTGCGCAGCGGTGATCTGGGGGTGCGCGTGGCAGAGGCGGAGACCCGGGACGAACTCGCCGGCCTGTCGCGCGCCTTCAACCGCATGACCGGGCAGCTTGCCGCCCAACGCACGGAGCTGATGGAAGCCTACAGCCAGATCGACGAGCGTCGGCGCTTCACCGAAACCGTGCTGTCCGGCGTGTCGGCCGGCGTGGTCGGGCTGGATGCGAAGGGCAGGGTGGAACTGCCCAATCGCGCGGCCGATGAATTGCTCGGATTGGACCTGCTGTCCGTCATCGGCCGGCCGCTGGATCAGGTGGTGCCGGAATTCGCCGACCTGCTGCGCGACGTCGCAGCCGCGCCGGAACGCGCCCGCACGGCGGAGGTGCAGATCGGTCCGTCCAGCCAACGTCGGACCCTGTTGGTGCGAATCGGGGCGGAACTCTCGAACGGGCGGGTCGACGGGTTCGTGGTGACCTTCGATGACATCACCGAATTGCAATCCGCCCAGCGCAAGGCGGCCTGGGCCGATGTCGCGCGTCGAATCGCGCATGAGATCAAGAACCCGCTGACCCCGATCCAGCTGGCGGCCGAACGGCTGAAACGTCGCTTTACCAAGGAAATCAAGTCCGATCCGGAGACGTTCGGGTTGTGCGCTGACACCATCATCCGCCATGTCGGCGATATCGGGCGGATGGTCGACGAATTTTCCGCCTTTGCCCGTATGCCGCAGCCGGTGATCAAGCCGGAGGACATCGGCCTCATGGCCCGCGAAACAATGATCCTCCAAAAAACCGCTCGGCCGGCCATCGAATGGGTCAGCGATATCCCTGCGCGAGGTCCCGTGGCATCTTGCGACCGGCGGTTGTTGCGTCAGGCGCTGACGAATTTGCTGCAAAATGCCTCGGACGCGGTATCCATGCGCCCCGGGGCGGGGCATATCGGTGTGGCGGTGACGGTCCGCGGACAGGAGGCCAGTATCGTTGTCACCGACGACGGCGTCGGCCTGCCCGCGGAAGACCGGGCACGCCTGACCGAGCCGTATGTGACGCATAAACCGAAAGGAACCGGGTTGGGACTGGCGATCGTGAAGAAGATCATGGAAGACCACGGCGGTAGGCTTGTCCTTGACGACCGGCCCGATGGTCCCGGCGCCGTCGCCAGTTTGATCCTGCCCTTGGTGCAAGCCGGCGCCGTTTTGCCCGGTGCGCCCCCCCAGACGGCCATTCAGACATCCATTCAGGTGCCCCATGGCGCATGAGATACTGATCGTCGACGACGAACCCGACATCAGGATGCTGATCGACGGCGTCCTGGCCGACGAAGGCTACGAAACGCGGGGCGCAGCCGACTCGGATTCCGCGATCGCCGCCTTCCGCGCCCGCCGCCCGTCCCTGGTCGTGCTGGATGTGTGGCTGCAAGGCTCCCGCATGGACGGGTTGGGGTTGCTGGAGACATTCCATAGTGAACAGCCGGCCGTGCCGGTGGTGATGATCTCGGGTCACGGCACCATCGAGATGGCGGTCGGTGCCATCCAGAAAGGCGCCTACGACTTCATCGAGAAGCCGTTCCAGTCCGACCGGCTGCTGCTGATCGTCCGGCGGGCACTGGAAGCCGCGGCGCTGTCGCGGGAAAACGCCGAACTGCGTCTGCGCGCGGGACCGGAAGCCACGCTGACCGGCGAATCCGGCCCGCTCCACCAGTTGCGCGCCCAGGTCGAACGGGTCGCTCCCACCGGGTCGCGGGTGTTGATCTCGGGACCCGCCGGGTGCGGCAAGGAAGTCGTGGCACGGATGGTCCATGCGCGGTCCCGGCGCGCCGACGGGCCGTTCGTGGTGATGAATTGCGCGACCTTGAACCCGTCCCGGTTCGAGGAAGAGTTGTTCGGCCTGGAAGCGGGCGCCGATCCGATGTCCAACCCAAGGCGGGCCGGCGTTCTGGAGCGCGCGCATGGCGGCACCTTGCTGCTGGACGAAGTGTCCGACATGCCATTGGAAACCCAGGGCAAGATCGTCCGCGCCTTGCAGGATCAGACGTTCGAGCGGTTGGGTGGGTCGGCTCGGGTGAAAGTGGATGTCCGGGTGATCTCCACCACCAACAAGGACCTGCAATCGGAGATCGCCGCCGGACGCTTCCGGGAGGACCTGTATTACCGGCTGGCAGTCGTCCCGGTGAAGGTTCCGGCGTTGAAGGAGCGGCGAGAGGACGTGCCCGCGTTGGCGCGCCAGTTTATCCTGAGATCGGCGGAAAGCTCCGGTATGCCGGCACGGGAATTCACGGCGGATGCGCTGGCCGGGCTGCAAGCCTATGACTGGCCCGGCAATGTGCGTCAGTTGCGCAACATGGTGGACTGGTTGCTGATTATGGCGCCCGGGTCGGCCCATGAGGCCATTCGCGCCGACATGCTGCCGCCGGAGATTGGGTCCCGCGCGCCCGCGCTGCTGAATATCGACCCAACGGCCGATATCATGTCGTTGCCGCTGCGAGAGGCGAGGGATTTGTTCGAGACGCAATACCTGCAAGCGCAGTTGCTGCGGTTTGGCGGCAATATCTCCCGGACCGCGCAGTTCGTGGGGATGGAGCGGTCGGCGTTGCACCGCAAGCTGAAGCAGT
Organism: Asaia bogorensis; assembly: GCA_945861095.1. Taxonomy (GTDB): domain Bacteria; phylum Pseudomonadota; class Alphaproteobacteria; order Acetobacterales; family Acetobacteraceae; genus Rhodopila. Next base: position 29,506 of record CAMATI010000019.1, read on the forward strand.
TGGGCGTCAATTCCGATGAAAAGGTCGGCGGGTAGGCATCGGGACCGGATCCGGGGTGCCGTTCATCAAGATTTGCGGCCTGCGTGACCAGGCGGAAGCCGACCTGGCGCGGCGGGCTGGCGCGACGGCCCTCGGGTTCCTGGTAGGATTGACCCATCTGGCGGAGGACGCGGTCGATGACTCACGGGCCGCTGCCATCATCCGCCACTTGCCGCCAGATGTGGAGGCCGTGATGGTGACCCATCTGCTGGACCCAGCGGAAATCGCTCGACGAGCGGTGGATGTCGGTGTGCGGACGATCCAGGTGCATGGAGCGTTGCCGGTTGCTGGTTTGGGCGATCTGCGCCGGAATTTGCCCTGGGTCCGTTTGATCAAGGCCGTGCATGTCACCGGAGAGGGCGCGCTGAATGACGCGATGTCCTATGCTGCGTTGGCGGACGCTCTGTTATTGGACTCGCGGACGGTGGACCGATTGGGCGGCACGGGTCGGACCCATGATTGGTCGATCAGTCGTCGCGTCGTCGCGGCCCTGGCCCCGCTGCCGGTTTACCTCGCCGGCGGGCTGACACCGGACAATGTGGCAATCGCGGTGCGGTCGGTCCGCCCCGCCGGGGTCGACGTGAATTCTGGCGTGGAGGACGTTGCTGGACGCAAAGACCCGCGACGGGTGCACGACTTTGTCGCTGATGCGAGGCTGGCGCTGGCCGAATGCACATATGGCAGCAGCGGAGAAAATTCTCCCCCTCCCCATGCGGGAGCGGGTTGGGGGGAGGGGGAAGGCCGCGGGGATATTGTTTGAACCCCCTCCCTCCGGCCTTGGTCCGCTGAGCGGTCCAAGCCCGCAACGGGAGGGGGAGAGTTTTCTCCCGTCCGCACGTTCCGGAGAGCTTAAAAACGCGGCGCAATTGGGGCCGTAGGGAGATTACGAACCCTTCCCGAACACACGCTCGAAGATCAGGTCCACGGACCGCAGATGCGTGGACGAATCCATCGCGGCGTCCAGATCGGCGGGCGGGACGCGGCCGGTGACCTCCGGGTCGGCGTCCAGGTTTTGGCGGAAATTGCGGCCTTCGGGGGTGCCGAGCAGGGTCCAGGTGGTCATGGCGCAGCGTTGGACGATGCGATAGGCGTCCTCGCGCGCGATGCCGTTGCGGGCCATTGCCAGCATGACGTCGCCGGAATGCACCACGCCGCCCAGGCTTTCCAAATTGGCTTTCATCCGGTCCGGGTAGACCAACAGCCGCTGCATCATGCCGGCGAGGCGCATCAGCGCGAAATCCAGCGCGATGGTGGCATCCGGGGCGATCACCCGCTCCACGCTGGAATGGCTGATGTCGCGTTCATGCCACAGAGTCACGTTCTCCAGCGCCGGGACGACGGCGGCGCGCACCACGCGGGCCAGGCCGGCGAGGTTCTCGCTCAGCACCGGGTTGCGCTTGTGTGGCATGGAGCTGGAGCCCTTCTGCCCCTGATGGAAGAACTCCTCGGCTTCCCGCACTTCGCTGCGTTGCAGGTGGCGGACTTCGGTGGACAGACGCTCGATTCCGGTGGCGATGACGGCCAGGGTGGCGAAGAACGCGGCATGGCGGTCGCGGGGAATGACCTGGGTGGACACCGGCTCCACCGCCAGGCCCAGGCGTTCGGCCACGAAGGCTTCGACGCGCGGATCGACCTGGGCGAAGGTGCCGACTGGGCCGCTGATGGCGGCGACCGCGATTTCGGCCCGAGCGGTCACCAGGCGGGTGCGGTTGCGGGCGAATTCCGCATAATGGCCGGCGAGCTTGATCCCGAACGTGGTCGGTTCGGCATGGATGCCATGCCTGCGGCCGATGGTCAGGGTGTGCTTGTGCTCGATGGCGCGGGTCTTCAGTGCGTCCAGCACCGCGTCGAGGTCTTTCAGCAGCAGATCGGCCGCCTGGGTCAGTTGCACGGACAGGCAGGTGTCCAGGATGTCCGAACTGGTCATGCCCAGATGCACGAAGCGGCTGTCGGGACCGATGCCCTCGGCCAGCCAGGTCAGGAAGGCGATGACGTCGTGGCGGGTCTCGCGCTCGATTTCGTCGATGCGTTCGACGTCGGCGGGGCCGATGGCGGCGAGCTTGATGTCGCCCTTTTCGCGGATCGTGCGGGCCGCGGATTCGGGGATTTCGCCGATGCGGGCCATGCCCTCGGCGGCCAGGGCCTCGATTTCGAACCAGATGCGGTAGCGGTTCTCCGGCGCCCAGATGGCGGCCATTTCGGGTCTGGTGTAGCGCGGGACCATGGATGGGGTGTCCGGGATGGTTGTTGATCGTGTCGTGTAAGGCAGCGTGGTCTGGGGTGGAATAGGGATGCGCTGTCGGGGGAGGGAGGAAAGCCTTGGGGCTCCGCCCCAAACCCCGCGAGGGGCGTTGCCCCCTCGACCCCCACCAAGGCTGGGCCTTGGATGCCGTTGATGGGGTCTGGGGGAAAGGGGGCCGACCATGGCGTCGCAACGTCCGTGTCGGCCCCCTTTCCCCCAGACCCAATCGATCGCGGTCCAGGGGCCGCAGCCCCTGGTGGGTTCGAAGGGCAAAGCCCTCGCGGGGTTTGGGGCGGAGCCCCAAGGCTTCCTTCTCTCACCCGAATGCCGCTAACCTCGGCCCCGACAAGACGGAGGAAACTTCATGCTGAGTATGGCAGGCAAGGTGGCGATCGTCTCCGGCGCGGGATCGGTCGGTCCTGGCTGGGGCAATGGCAAGGCGACAGCGACATTGCTGGCGTGTCAGGGGGCCTCGGTCTTCCTGCTGGACATCAACGACGCCGCGGTGGCGGAGACCAAATCCATCATCGAGGGTGAGGGAGGCACCTGTGCGACGCATCGCTGCGACATGATGGTCGCGGCCGATGTGGCCGAAATGGTGCAGGCCTGCGTCGATCGGTTCAAGCGAATCGACATCCTGGTGAACAATGTCGGTGGCTCCGCGCCGGGCGATCCAGTCTCGATGTCCGAGGAAGTGTGGGATCGGCAGATCGACTTCAACCTGAAGACCGCGTTCCTCGGCTGCAAATACGCGATTCCGGTGATGCTGGAACAGGGCAAGGGCGCGATCGTCAACATCGCCTCGGTCGCCGGATTGCGCAACGATTTCGGCAGCGGACGCAGCCATGTCGGCTACAGCGCGTCCAAGGCCGGTGTCATCCAGCTTTCGCGCTCGGTCGCCGGCACTTATGCCAGGAAGGGGATCCGGGTGAACACCGTGATCCCGGGCCTGATGCATACGCCGCTGGTGGAAACCAGGCTGGCGAAGACCGTCGCCGGCAACGACGTCACCGCGTTGATCGCCGCTCGCAACGCCGCCGTGCCGATGGGCAAGATGGGCGATGCCTGGGACGTCGCGCACGCGGTGTTGTTCCTGGCGTCGGATGAGGCGAAATTCATCACCGGCACCGAAATCATCGTCGATGGCGGCAGCGCCGCGACGATGCCGTAACCACCACGCCAGACAACCCGAACCCCCGGAAGGGAACCTCCATGACCGAACAACGCTATCCGCAACTGACGCCCGAGACGATGACCGAGGAGCAGACCCGGGTCGCCAACGAAATCCAGGCCGGCCCCCGCGGCGGCGGCTTGCGCGGCCCGTTCAATGCCCTGCTCCGCAGCCCAGCGCTGTGCGATCTGGTGCAGCGGGTCGGCGCCTATGTCCGCTTCGGCAGTTCCATCCCCGCGGCACTGAACGAGCTTGCGATCTGCATGGCCGGCCGCAAATGGACCGCCCAATACGAATTCTACGCCCACCGCAAGCTGGGTATCGACGCCGGCCTGGGCGCGCATATCCTGGATGCCGTCGCCGCTGGTCGCCGGCCGGACGGCATGAGCAGCGATGAGACGATCGTCTACGAATTCGTCTCTGAGTTGCTGGGCACGGGCAGCGTGTCGGATGCCAAATACCAGCCCACGATCGCGCGCTTCGGTGAAGGTGGCGTGATGGATCTGGTTGGTGCCGTTGGCTACTACAGCCTGGTGTCGATGGTCCTGAATGTGGCGCAGGTCCAGTTGCCAGAAGGCGAAGTGCCGCCGTTGAAGCCGCTCTAACGAACAAATAGACGGCGCTCCCCGCACAAGGGGGCGCCTTCGTCCTCCAGCAGGACATAAATTCGGCAAATGGCGAAGCGGTCCTGTGATCGTCATCGCAATCCGACGGAGGCGGCCTGACGTGGCAAGTGCTTGGGCAGCGGTGCGTTGCCCGGGGCCGGTCGGCGGACAGAGCAAAAGCTACATTCGAACGAGGTCTGGCCTGCGTTTGCGTTGCCGTTAATGAAATGGATACCGCTCGTTCCGATGGTATGCTGGCTTGCCGCTATCATCGGCTTTGTCGGTTCGGCGCGGTTGATGGGGCGCGATGAAGGTGCTTAACCGGCTTAAGCGGTGCGGTCGGCTGCGATAGAATCTGACCGTTGCGATAGCATGTAGCTATATCCGTATGTCTGCGGGTATATCCATGCGTCACGATATCCACCTGTTCTCGGGGGTTCCCATGCGCCTTAAAGAGTTGCTCGTTGCCGGTACTCTGACCGTTGCGTCCGGTCTCGCCATGATCGCAAATCCCGCGCAGGCCCAGAACCTCGTCTATGCCAACTCCCTGGCGCGGAGCCACATCCAGTTTGGCGTGGTCGCGGATGAGTGGATCGACCAGATCCAGAAGGCGACCGACAACCGCGTGAAGATCCGCCATGTTCCGGGTGGCGCGCTGTTGCGGCTGGAGAACATGGTGGAAGGCCTGCGCGGCGGCGTGGCCGATATCGGCGTTACCAACGTTTCCAATTTCGCCGGCCAATTGCCGATAACGGCGACGATGGCCGGAACCGCCGATATCGCCCTCGGCAACAAGGTCGATACGGTTGGACTGGCGCTGGTGTTCCAGAAGCTGCTCGCGGAGTTCCCGCAGATCACGCAGGAATTCACCGATGTCGGGCTGATGCCGCTGGTCTGGATTCCGACCTTTACCTTCGCGGTCATTGCCCGCGATCCCATCGCGACGCTCGCCGATTTCCAGGGCAAGAAAATCCGCGCCTTCGGCCCCAACCTGCCCCGCATTATCAGCGCCTCGGGTGCCACCCCGCTCGCCGTCGCGGCGGGCGAAGTCTATACATCCCTCCAGACCGGCGTAATCGATGGCGCCATGACAGATCCGGCCAACATGGTCACCGGGCGCTGGTATGAGCAGGCGCGCAACGTCATCCACACGGGCCCGGGTGTCGGTGCGCAGACGCTGGGCGTCGGCGTGGCATACATCATCAACCTGAAAGCGTGGGAGCGTATCAGCCCCGCCGACCAGGCGGTGATCCGCAAGATCAGCCTGGAGGTGACGCTGGCCTCTGGCAAGCGGATGCAGGACACCGGTGAGCAGGCGTTGAAGGAACTGAAGGAAAAGGGCATCACGATCCGCAGCCTGTCCGCCGCCGATACGACCGAACTGGCCAAGCGCACCGGCGATTTCTCGGCCATTGCCGAAACCCGCATGAACGAACTGGGCAAGCCGGGCACTGCGATCATGACCCGCTATCGCCAACTCGTGGACCAATATGTCGCCGGGACCCTGAAGTAAGCCGAGCCCTCTGTGGACGGCCGATGATGGCGAAGGGAGGTCGGGTAAGATGAAGATGCGCGATTGCGTTGGGATCGTTACGGGTGCCGGTTCCGGGATCGGTGCGGCGACGGCCACCCTGCTGGCGGCGGAAGGTGCGAAACTTCTGCTCGTGGATCAGAACGCCGAAGGGCTTCTGTCCACACAGGCGACCATACAGGCCGCCGGTGGACTTGCCGAATGCCTGAC
>CAMATI010000020.1 GCA_945861095.1 Asaia bogorensis
TCGGAGATCGGCCGGTTTGCAAATCCACTCCCTGGGCGGGCAGGACGATTGTCTTTGACCTGTGGCGGATCGGACTCAGCGAACACTCGCCTATCGCTCATCGCCGGACGGGAATTGAGATTGCGATTCGTCCGCATTGAGAACTGATGATTTTTGTCGGGACGTGGTGGATTACGGCTATATGGATGCCATGATGGATTGGCGGCTGATCCCGCGCGACGAGCCGGAGATGCAACGACTGGTCGACCGGCTGCCGGGGGCGGATCTGGCAAATATCACCATGTTTCGGGGGCTGAATCGGACGGTCGTCTATGTGCTGGTGGAGAAGCGGGGCTGACGATGGCGGCGCCTCGGCAACCAGCCGTCCATACCAGCCGACGGTGCCATTGACCGATGCATCGCCCCGTCGGGAATGCCGCGATTGACCCGCCAACCCGCGCCGCAACGGCAGGGGAGCGGGTTGGCGGGGCGTGCGTGGCAATCGCGGTCTGGGGGCGCGTTTCGGTCGATGGTCAGGCGATGTCCATGTTCATCCGCTGCTGTCGCGCGTCACCAAACCGTGTAATTATTGCGCATTCGGAGTAGACTGATCTGCCCATTCCCGGGCATCGCCAAGGTGACACTTCGCGTTGTACGGCTCCGGAGATCCTTCGACGCACGACCGTTTGGTCCGGCCCGTGGACTCCGTGGACCACCGTGGTCATCCCGTGAACCCCGTGGTCAATCTTGCGGATCGCGAAACCCGCACGACCCGCGGTCCTGACCAGCCTGTTGGTTCGGCAAGCGGGCCGTCTGGCGGCGATCGGTCGGCTTATGGTTCCGCAAGGTCAACCACGGAGAACGCGAGGGACCACGGTGATCCACGGAGGCTCTTTCCGCTGGAACCGGGTGCGCTTTTGGAGGCAGTTCAGGGATAGGTTATACACATGTATCGTTTGGCGGGTTCTTGTCACCCACCAGGACGATGTCCCGGATGAACGGGTCTGTCACGACGGAACGAACCGGGCCGACATAGCCTGCTGACGGCGAACAGGGGCGGACATGCTTTAGCGTCGTCCTGGGTCTGTTGGTGGCACCTCTGTCGGACGGTTCGGTCAGCCGAGGTCCGAAGGATTTGCCGGCCGGGTGCAGGAAGCCCGCAGGGGTGCCCCAAGCCCCCCAAGGGGAAGGGGCGAACCAAAGTTGTGAGACCGAGCACATGCCTCACCGTCATTGCCGGCCATGACCAGGGGGCGATGTCGGCAGTCCAAACCCCAGTCCAAGCAAATCCTTCTCCGTTCATCGGCGATCCACCCAATCCCTGGATGCGGTAGCCGCGTGCCGGATCGGGAGATATCTCGCCCTTTCCAGGGTTCAAACCACGACAGCCTACGCCAACTCCTCCGCGCAGACCTTGTTCCGCCCTTCGCGCTTCGCCCGATACAACGACTGGTCCGCTCGACTGACCAGTTCGCCGACCGGCTCCCCATGCCGGTACTGCGCGACGCCGACCGAACACGTGACGACGCCCAGCCTTTGGCCGGTCGTGCGGTTCATGATCGGTCGACGCTCCAGGATCGATCGGACCTGATCGCCCACGGTGACGCCCCCATTGATATCCGCGCCCGGCAGGATGATCGCGAACTCCTCCCCGCCGTACCGCGCCGCGGTGTCACGGCCCTTGACGTGATCCATCAGCACCCGCCCGACCAGCCGCAGCACGTTATCGCCCAACGGATGGCCATAGGTGTCGTTGAACTTCTTGAAGTGGTCGATGTCGAGCAGCAACAGCGACATCGGCACCTTCTCCACCGCCGCGGACTGCGCCGCGCGCAGCAGCGCCGAATCGAACATCCGCCGATTCGCCAGCCCCGTCAGCGCATCCCGCGTCGCGATCTGCTCGGCCTGCACCAGCTTGGTCTTCAGGTCGGTGATCCGCTGCACGGAAGCGCTGAACAACTGCTCCAGCGCCTGCAGCCGGTCGCTGGCCTGGGTCGACGCATCGCCCAAGGTCGCCGCGGCCTTGCGCAAATCCAACGGATTGGGGGCCAGCCGAGCGGCATGGGAAAACCCGCCCAACGCCCGGCCCAAGGTGTCCACCACGGCGCGATCGGCGGTTACCCGGTCGGCCATCTCGGACGCGATCTGCTGCAACTCGCTGGACCCCTCCCGGATTTCCGCCACATCGACCGTTGCGGCAAAAAACGCCCGATAGAGTTCATCCAGGATACCGGGCGTGACCTGCTGTCCGGACCGCAGCAGTGCGTCGATACGCTGGGTCAGTTGCGGCTTTTCCGCGCCCGCGTAAGCGAACCAGATTTCGTAATTGCGTGGTGTTGGCGGAATTGAATGGGTCCGCATCGCATCCCAGGCAGTGTCCGCGTGTCCGCGGACCTGCTCGACCATGGTCATTCTTGGTAACTCCCGCACCTGAACCCGGATCGACCTTCGTGCAGTTGTCGTTCCGGCACTGGCTGATAACCGAACGCTATCACGAGAACGTGAGCGACCCGTTAAAGCGGCAGCCGATCGTGCGAATGTCTGAAATAAACTGCATTCATTGGATAAAATGGCGGCGACTCTCTCATCGCGCGCAATTTCAGGACGTTACACAACTAGGCATTGCTGATGGCGCGTATTCCAACCCGCTGAAACAATGATCGGTGCACCGCCCCAGGCCCCCTCGCTATTGCCGGACCTGGTCCGGCACCCCGCCCCGTGCCGTCGCAGCGGCAATCCGCCCCGTGCCGTCGCAGCGCGGGGTGCCGGGTCAAGCTGGGCAATGACCAGGGGGCTGGGGCGGTGCAGCGGTCCTTGTTTCAGCCGGTTGGTATCAGGCCTGCTCGGTTACCCGTGCCCGCAGGTCAAATTTTTGTATTTTTCCCGTGGATGTCTTGGGCAGCGGCCCGAACGAGACATGTCTCGGGCACTTGTAATGCGCCAGGTGCTGCCGGCACCAGCCGACGATGTCCGCCTGGGTGACGGGCGTGGCGCCTGGTTTCAGGGTAACGAAAGCATGCGGGGTTTCGCCCCATTTCTCGTCCGGACGCGCCACCACGGCGGCTTCCATCACGGCGGGATGCTTGTACAGCACCTCCTCGACCTCCAGGGAGGAGATGTTCTCCCCGCCCGAGATGATGATGTCCTTGGCCCGGTCCTTGACCTCGACGTAGCCATCGGGGTGCATCACCGCTAGGTCCCCGGAATGGAACCAGCCGCCGGCGAAGGCTTCATCGGTGGCGGCCGGGTTCTTCAGATAGCCCTTCATGACGGTGTTGCCGCGCAGCATCAGTTCGCCCATGGATGTGCCGTCCGCCGGCAGCCGGGTCATGGAGGCGGGGTCCATCACCGCCGCTTCCTCCAGCATCGGCGTTGCCACACCCTGACGCGCCATGAAGGCGGATTTCTCGGCGATGGGCAGGTCTTCCAGCCCCGGCTGCCACAGGCAGACCGTGGACGGGCCATAGGTTTCGGTCAGGCCGTACAGATGGGTGACGGCGAATCCCATCGCTTCCATCCCCGCGATCACGGCCGATGGGGGGGCCGCGCCGCCGGTGGCGACGTTGACGGTCTGGGAGAAGCTGGTCCGGGCTTCGGCGGGCGCATGGATCAGCATCGAAAGAACCACGGGCGCGCCGCACATATGGGTGACCTTGTGCTCGGCGATGGCGGCGAAGATCGGCGCGGCATCCACCCGGCGCAGGCAGACATGCACCCCGCCGGCGAGCGTCACCGCCCAGGTATAGGTCCAGCCGTTGCAGTGGAACATCGGCAAGGTCCACAGATAGACGCTGCGCGGCGACAGGCCGAAGGTCAGCGCATTGGCGCAGGCGTTCAGATAGGCGCCACGATGATGCGCCACCACGCCCTTCGGGTTGCCGGTGGTGCCCGATGTGTAGTTCAGCGCGATGGCCTGCCATTCATCGTCCGGCAGGTTGACCGGATGGGTGGGATTTCCCGCCGCGATGAAGGGTTCGTAGGACGCGGACCCGACGCGTGGACCGGGCGGCGCCAGGTCGTCCTCGATATCGACCACCAGCGGGTTGGTGCCGGCCTGGGTCACGGCGGGACCCATGACAGCGGCGAATTCGCGGTCGACCAGGACGACCTTGGCCTCCGAATGGCCCAGAATGAAGCCGATGGCGGCACTGTCCAGACGGATATTGATGCAGCACAGCACCGCGCCCAGCATGGGGACGGCGTAATGGGCTTCGAGCATTTCCGGCGTGTTGGGCGCCATGATGGCGACGGTGTCGCCTTTGCCGACCCCGGTCCGCGCCAGGGCCGACGCCAGACGACGCGATCGGTCCAGGAACTGGGCGTAGGTGTAGCGCCGCTCTCCATGCACCACCGCGAGCCGGTTGCCGTAGATCCCGGCCGTCCGGGTCAGGAACGATACGGGAGACAGCGGCACATAATTCGCCGCGGCGCGACCCAGGTCCTGCTCAAAAATAGACACAGCCTAATCCTTCCGTCACAGGTTCGTACCCTGGGGGTCCCCGAGCCTTGCTGATGTGGCATTCTTGCGCGGCGGCGCCTCGTTTCGTAGCGTGCGGCGCCCCAGGGGATGCCACAAGGGGATGCCACAAGGGGATGCCACAAGGGGATGCCACAAGGGGTGCCCCCAAGGGATGCCACAAGGGGATGTCCCCAGGGGATGTCCCCAGGGGATGTCCCCAGGGGATGCCACAAGGTATGGCAACAGCCGCAAGAACACCAACCGGGAGACAGCGTCATGGCGGACTCACTCAAGGTCACCGTGCAGGACTATATCGCGACCGTCGTGATGGACCGCCCGCCGGTCAATGCGCAGAACACCCCGTTCCGGGAGGAGATCACCGCCGCGTTCGACAGCTTCACCGACCGGTCCGACGTGCGGGTGGTGATCCTGACCGGGATCGGCAAGATGTTCTCGGCCGGCGCGGACATGAAGACAAGGCCGTCCAGCGGGGAGCCGGGCGAGTACTGGTCGTTCAACCGGCATGGGCGGGAGTTGTTCAACTCCATCCATGAATGCTCCAAGCCCGTCATCGCCGCGGTCAACGGGCCGGCTTTGGGCGCCGGCTTTGGCCTGGTCGCGGCGTGCGACATCATCCTGGCGTCCGACAACGCGGTGTTCGGCATGCCGGAGATCGATATCGGGCTGATGGGCGGGGCGGCCATGTTGCAACAATTCTTCGGCCGTTCGCGTGCCCGACGGATGTTCTACACCGGCTGGCGCGTCCCGGCCGAGGAGCTTTACCGGACCGGCGTCATCGAATGCTGCGTCCCGCTCGACCAGTTGATGCCGGAAGCGATGAAGATCGCCACTGAAATCGCGTCGAAAAGCCCGCTGGCGATGAACTACGCCAAGCTGTCGATGAACACGACGATGCACATGCCGCCCCGCGACGGCTACCGGTTCGAGCAGGGCATGACGGTCGCTCTGTCCAAGTCGGAAGACGCCAAGGAAGCGCGCGAGGCGTTCTTCGAGAAGCGCAAACCGGTGTGGAAGGGGCGCTGACCCCGATGGGCGAGCCGAGACGTCTCCACCGCCATCCGGGGGGGGCGGGCTTGGCCGTGGCGTTGTCGCTGATCGGTGCGAGCGGCGGCGTGCTGCCCATCGCTTCGGTCCAGGCGGCCGAGGTCAAGATGGCGATCCGCACGGATGTCAGCTCGATCGACCCGCACTACCACGTCTATTCGCCCAATACGGCAGTCTGGCGGCATATCTACGATACGCTGGTCTGGTCCGATGCCCGCACCCGGCTGCACCCCGCGCTCGCGGTATCCTATGCGGCGATCGCCGAGGATGTGTGGGAATTCAAACTGCGGCCCAACGTGAAGTTCCACGACGGCACGCCGTTCACGGCGGAAGATGTGGCATTTTCATTGGCCCGGGCGCCCAACGTGCCGAACAGCCCGTCGTCGTATTCGCAATATACCAAGCTGATCGCGGGCACCGAGGTGGTGGATCCGCTGACCATCCGCATCCGCACGAAAGGGTCGGCGCCGACCTTGCCGGTGGACATGGCGTCAGTCGCCATCGTGTCGAAGAAGGCGGTCGAGGGGAAGGTGACCTCCGACTTCAACAGCGGCGTCGCGGCGATCGGCACCGGTCCTTATAGATACGTGGAGTGGAGCGCCGGGAACCAGGTGGTGCTGGCGAAGAACCCCGACCATTGGCGCGGTGTGGAGCCCTGGGACCGGGTCATCCGCAAGCCGATCCCCAACGATGGCGCCCGGGTGGCCGCGATGCTGTCCGGCGCGGTGGACCTGATGGAGGGCGTGCCCGGTGTCGACCGCGCCCGCCTGGCCGGGACCGCCAATCTGGCGCTGCATGAATGCGATTCCATCCGCATCGTCTACCTGCATCTCGACTCGGCGCGCGATGTGTCCCCCGGCGTCGCCGACATCAACGGCCAGAAGATGGACCGTAACCCGCTGCGCGATCCCCGTGTGCGACGGGCGTTGAGCCATGCGATCAACCGCGATGCCCTGACCGAGCGGTTGTTGAGCGGTCAGGCTCGTCCCGCCGCGCAATACACGCCCCAAGGCCTGCCGGGGGCCAGCCCGAACCTGAAACCGGATTCCTATGATCCGGTGCTGTCGCAGAAGCTGCTGAAAGAGGCCGGCTGGGGTGACGGATTCAGCTTGGTGCTGGCCGGGTCCAACGACCGCTTCCCCAGCGATGCCCAGGTGACCCAGGGGGTCGGGCAGATGCTGGCCCGGATCGGGATCAAGACCGACGTGCAGACCATGCCCGCCGCGATCCTGTTCAGCCGCGGCAGCAAGCTGGATTTCAGCGCCTTCCTGTCCGGCTGGGTGGGGACGGGGGATCCGTCGTCTCCGTTGGTGGCGCTGATGGCGACCTACGACGCCAAGAAGGGATTGGGGCCATCCAATCGCGGCCGCTGGTCGAACGCGGCCTTCGACGAGACCCTGGAAAAGGCGCTGCAAACCCTGGATTTCGACAAGCGGAACGCATTGTATGGGCGAGCGGCGGAGATCGCGGTGGAGGATATGGGGGTGATCCCGATCTACTTCACTATCAACACCTGGGCGACCCGCAAGGGTTTTACCTACGACGCGCGGGCTGACGAACAGACGCACGCCATGGGGCTGCGGCCGGCGAAATAGGGCGCCGGCGCGGGCGGATGGTCGTTGCCCGCACCGTCGCGATGCCCATATGCTGGCGGGCAGGAGGCGGTCATGGCTGACGCTGATCTCTACGACACCGATATTCTGGCATGGTCCGAGCAACAGGCTGCGGTCCTGCGCACGTTGGCGGGTCGGCGCGACCTGCCCAACGATCTGGATTTGTCGAATATCGTTGAGGAGATTGAGGACTTGGGTCTCAGCCAGCTCGCCTCCGTCAAGAGCTTTATCCGCCTGATTCTGACACACGCGATCAAGTGCTGGGCTGATCTGGAGGCGCCGAGTCTGCGTCATTGGCACGCGGAGATCGGTCGATTCCAGGCCGAATTGGGCGATCGGATGACCGCCAGCATGCGGGGGCGTATCGACATGAACCGCCTATGGCAGCAGGCGAGCAAGCAAGCCGGCCTTGATCTCGACGGATATGGACGTCTGACCAACGTCTTGACGGCTCAGCTTGGCTCATCTGCCGGCGTCTGCCCGGTGGACCTGGATGACATTTCAGGGGACCCAGTGGACTTGGTAGCCCGTCTGGCCGCCGCGCTCCGGACCAGCTAGCCGGCCCCGATCCTGCTCAGGCGCCGCAACCACGGCGACAGAGCCCCACGATTTCGCCTCTTGCGCGCTCGCCCGGCCCCCTTTTTGCCCGGCGCGCCCACTGGCTTTGCAACGGGTGGAGTTGGCTTAAAGTCGGCCAATTCCGCCCCCAAAGGACAAACACCATGGACCTGCAACTGCGTGGCAAGACCGCCGTCGTCACCGGCGCCAGCATGGGGATCGGGCGGGCCATCGCCAAGGCGCTCGCGGCCGAGGGCGTGCGCGTGGTCGGCGTCGCTCGCCGGATCGAACTGATGGAAGCCATGGCCGATGAGGTCGAGGCCGCCCAGCATCCCAGGCCCATCCTGGTGCAGCAGGATGTGATGGAGGAAGACGCCGCCGCGAAGATCGCCGCCGCGGCCCAGGACGCGGTTGGCCGGGTCGATATCCTGGTCAACAACGCCGGAGGTTCTCGCCGCCTGCCGGTCGATGCGCCCGAGGAGAAATGGGTCGAGGCCATGACCCTGAACTTCACCCGGCCTCGCCAGTTGGCGCATGCGCTGCTGCCCGGCATGATCGACAACCGTTGGGGCCGCATCATCAACATCACCGGCAAGAGCGAGCCCGACCATCTGAACGCCGCCTTCTCCGCCAAGGCTGGCATCCATGCCTGGGCGAAAGGCCTGTCCATCGAGGTCGGGCAGTTCGGGATTACCGTGAACTCGATCCCACCCGGACGGATCATGAGCGAGCAGATCCGGCGCAACTATCCGGAGGATTTCCGCAAGGAGTTCGCGGAGAAGGAAATCCCGGTGAAGTATTGGGGGGAACCGGAGGATCTGGCGGTGATGGCGGTTTGGCTGGCGTCGCCGCTGGCGCGGTATATCACGGGGACGGTGATCCCGGTGGATGGTGGGTTGCGGCGGTATTCGTTCTGAGGAACGAGACCCGTTTCCCGACGCGGTCGCTACAGGTCGATGTCATCCGCTCCGTAAGCCACGTAGGGCTCCAACCCCTGCCCCATGGCCCGCTCGCGCATCGTCCGCAGCAGCGCCCGCTTCGCCGGAGTCCGTCGCCGACCGCTGTTGCGGACCGCCTCGATCGTCACCTCGGCGATATCCAGGTCACGCTTCCGCGCCTCGATCGTCGCAATGAAACCCTGCACGGATACGATCCTGCACATGATGCCATCCCAATAATCCTGGGGCAGACTGGACATGGCGGAGACAATGATGCTCCCCTCGACAAATGCAAGCGCCCCGAGTGCCATGAACGACCATACACCCCAAACCGAATCCATCCTGACCCGCACGGACACCGAAGACGGCATCGCGACCCTGACCCTGAACCGTCCGGCCGCGCGCAACGCGTTGTCCATGGGCCTGATGACCGCGCTGGACGCCGAACTGGCCGCCATCGCCGATGACCGAGCCGTCCGGGTCGTGATCATCGCCGCCGCCGGCCCCGCCTTCTGTGCCGGCCACGACCTTCGAGAAATCCGGGCCAATCCCACCCGGGGCGCCTACGAAGCGGTGTTCGCTCTGTGCTCGCGCCTGATGACGCGGATCGTGCGCCTGCCCAAGCCCGTTATTGCCCAGGTGCATGGGGTCGCCACCGCCGCCGGCTGCCAACTCGTAGCCAGCGCCGACCTGGCCGTCGCCGCCGATACCGCCCGTTTCGCCACGCCGGGGGTCGATATCGGCCTGTTCTGCTCCACCCCGATGGTCGCGTTGACCCGAGCGGTGGGGCGCAAGGCCGCCATGGAGATGCTGATGACCGGCGATTTCGTGCCAGCCGAACGCGCCCGAGAGCTAGGCCTGATCAACCGCGTGGTGCCCCAGGCGGATCTGGGCGCCGCCACGATGGCACTGGCGCGCCAGATCGCCTCGAAAAGCCCGCTGACCCTGGCGATCGGCAAGGAAGCCTTCTACCGACAGGCGGAGATGGACCTGGATCACGCCTATGCCTATGCGTCCGAGGTCATGACCCGGAACATGCTGGCGCGCGACGCGGGGGAAGGCATCGATGCCTTCCTGCAAAAACGCGCCCCAAGCTGGACCGGCACTTGAACCTGGGACTTGATCTGGCGTCCCCGGCCACACAGGTTACGGGGTACCCATGAAAGACCCATATCAAGCCCTGGGCGTGCAACGCTCTGACAACGAAACGGCCATTCGCGCCGCCTATCGGAAGCTGGCCAAAAAGCACCACCCCGACATGAACCCCGGCAAGCCCGAGGCGGCCGAGGCGTTCAAGGAAATCTCCACCGCGTATGAATTGCTGTCGGACAAGGACAAGCGTGCCCGGTTCGACCGGGGAGAGATCGACGCCGCCGGCAACGACGTGCAGCCGCAACGTCCGTTCTACCGCGATTTCGGCGACACGCCGGGGCACGACAAATATCGCGGCTCCGGCGGGTTCACGCAGGACGACATCGACTCGTTCTTCACCCAGGCTTTTGGTCCCGGGGGCGGACCAGGGGGAGGACCCGGACGCGGCGGTCCCGGCGGGGGCCGGGGCGGGCAGCGCTTTTCCGCGCGCGGGCCGGATGCGCAATACATGCTGACCATCGGCTTTCTCGACGCGGCCAACGGCACCACCCGCCGGGTCGGCCTGTCGGAGGGACGCACGTTGGACGTCCGCATCCCGCCCGGAACCGAGGATGGGCACGTCCTGCGCCTGAAGGCCCAGGGCATGGCCGGTATCGGCGGCGGCCCACCCGGCGACGCGCTGGTCGAAATCGCCGTGGCCCCGCATCCGTTGTTCAAGCGCCATGGCGATGACATCGTGATCGAATTCCCGGTCTCCCTGCGCGAAGCCGTGGTCGGCGCCACCTTGGAAGTGCCCACCATCCGCGGCAAGGTGCGCCTGACCATCCCGCCCCATTCCGGTTCGGGCACCAGGCTGCGCCTGCGCGGGCGTGGCATCCGGGAAGGCCATCAGTTCGTGCAGTTGCACGTCGTGGTGCCGCCGGCCGAGGAGCCGGAACTGGCCGAATTCCTGAAGACCTGGGAGGAGAAGCATCCCTTCGACCCGCGGGCCGGGCTGGAGGACGCATGACCGGCCTGACCGCCGTGGTGGCGCTGTTCGCCGATCTGGGGGAAGCCGAACTGATCGCCTGGGTGGAGCGCGGTTGGGTGCGCCCGGAAGGCGTTGGGGCAGAGGCTGAATGGGTCTTCCTCGACATCGACATTGCCCGCATCCGGCTGGTCCACGATCTGAGCCGCCGGATGGCGTTGGACCCCGATGCGATTCCCCTGGTGCTGTCCCTGCTGGACCAGATCCACGAATTGCGGGGGCAGGTCCGGTCCGTGTTGCGCGCTACGGAGAGCCAGCCGGAGGCCGTGCGGAAAGTGATCCTGGCGGCGCTGTAGCGACCATATCGGACAGTTTTTCGCTGTTTTATGAAATTGTTATCGTCCGATCTTAAGCCACCGTCGCAGGTCGTGCGCCGATCCGCGATTCGTTACGAACAGGCGCGCTTCCCGGTTTTCACGGTTTTGCTTTAGAATCCGCCGCTTGTCGCCGTCGGTTGCGATTGCACGTGAACCGCGCCGGTCGGCGACCCGGGCGCCTGCCCGATTGATCCACGCTCGTTTGGGGTTCCCTGGGCCTGGTCCCCTGGGCCTGGTCCCCTGGGCGTGGTCCCCTGGGCGTGGTTCCCTGGTCGGTCCCTTGGGGGATCCCCCGCCCCCGGTCGGCACATCCATCGGACCTCGGATGACCGAACGGTCTCCCGGCGCACTACCAACCGGCGTAACCATTCACCGATGCACTGCCCTGACCGTTGTTGCCAAGCCTGATCCGGCATACCACGCTGTCAACGACAGGAAGTGGGTTGCCGGATCAAGCCCGGCAATGACGAGCGGGTGGCGGGCCGAGCATCGGTGATGGTTTCGACCGGTTGGCAGGACAGCAGCAGACGCAGGGCGACGCTCAAGCAAGTCCGCCCCTGTTCGGCGTCACCAGGCTGTCTCTGCCGTATTCGTGCCGTCGTGACGGACCCGATTATCTCGGGCATCGCCCTGGCCGGTGACGCGAATCCGTCTGTGATACATGTGTATTGCCTATCCCCCAACGTTGATCGCGATCACAGAGTGGTCCGTGCACAGCAGCGCCGGTTACGACCCTTTTCAGACAATCGGAGCTTTGTCCGTCTCGACTGACCTTTGGTGCGTGTACTTTTCGACGCGCGCCTGGCATGGTTTGCAACGGTCGACGGCTCTCCGGAATAAATAGACGGGGACAATCCCGTGGTCCCTTCGGCGCTCCGTCCCTTGCCATTCGTCAGGTCGGCTGGCAGCGTCACCACAACGGTCGCAGGCCAATGACCGATAATAAGCAATTCCGTGGCAGCCCAGGAGGGGAACATGACAACAACGGCTCGAAGCTACTTCCACCGTGCTTCACCAGTGTCATTGCTCAACGATACACTGGGTGGGGCATTGGATAAAGCCGCTGCGCGTTGGCCGGACCAGGAGGCCGTCGTGGTCCGTGATCAGGGCGCCCGCATGACTTTCGCAGATCTGCTTCGGGAGGTCGATCGTCTCGCCATCGGCCTGATTGCCCTGGGACTGAAACCTGGAGACCGGGTCGGACTCTGGTCCCCCAACCGGATCGAGTGGGTGCTGACCCAATACGCCACCGCCAAGGCGGGTCTGATCCTGGTGAACATCAATCCGGGTTACCGCGCCGCGGAACTGGAATACGCACTGAACAAGGTCGAATGCCGCGTGTTGATCACAGCGGACCAGTTCAGGACCACGCATTACATCGGGATATTGCGTGAGTTGGCGCCGGAACTCGAGCATTGCCCACCTGGCGCGCTGGTTGCCGCTCGGCTGCCTCATCTGACCACCGCCATTCATTTCGCTGATACCGATGAGCCCGGATACTTCCGGTTCAGCGATATTCAGGCGCTTGGCGGACCGGCGGAACGGGCGCGGCTGGATGAACTGTCGGGGCTGCTGCAACCGGATGATCCGATCAATATCCAGTTCACGTCCGGCACGACCGGATCGCCCAAGGCCGCGACGCTGACCCATCACGGTCTACTGAACAACGGGTATTTTCTTGGTCTGATGATGGACGCCAGGCAAGGCGATCGGCAGGGCGTGCCTTTTCCGCTGTATCATGTTGGCGGCATGGTCGGCGGCAGCATCCTGGGTGTCAGTCTGGGTGTGACGATTGTTTATCTGGGTGAGGCGTTTGATCCGTTGGCATCGCTCGAGGCGATTCAGGCGGAACGGTGCACGCATTTCTGTGGTGTACCGACAATGCTGATCGCTATCCTCAACCACCCGGCGTTCCGCCAGTTCGACATGAGCAGTTTGCGCGGCGGATGGGCCGGCGGCTCTCCGGTGCCCAGCGATACCGCGAGGCGGGTGATGGATGATATGAACATGCGGGATTTCATCTGCCTCTATGGCATGACCGAACTGTCCGGCAGCAGCGTGCAAAACACCCCGGAAGATTCATTCGAACAGCGTGTCGGAACCGTCGGACGGGTGCAACCGCACATGGAAGTCAGGATCGCGGGCCCCGACGGGCGAACAGTCCCGATCGGCACCCAGGGCGAAGTCTGCTTCCGGGGTGTCATGGTCATGCGCGGTTACTGGGGCGATCAGGCGCGGACGCGTGAAACAATCGATGAGGCGGGCTGGTTGCACTCCGGCGATCTGGGCGTCATCGACGCGGACGGCTTCATCCGGATCACCGGACGCAGCAAGGACATGGTGATCCGCGGCGGCGAAAACATCTACCCGCGGGAGGTCGAGGAATTCCTGTTCAAACATCCCGCCGTCGCCGACGCGCAGGGTTTCGGCGTGCCTGACGCGCATTGGGGTGAAGAATTCTGTGTCTGGATCAAGCTGAAGGACGGCGCGACCGTGACCGAGGAAGACATCCGGTCGTTCTGCCGAGGCCAGATCACGCATTTCAAAGTACCGCGCTACGTGCGGTTCGTCGATGAGTTTCCGATGACGGTCACCGGCAAAGTGCAGAAATTCGTGATGCGAGAGATGATGTCGAGGGAACTCACGTCTACCGCCCTAACCATGGACGGGTAGACACGCCCCCCGTCATTGCCGGACTTGTTGGCGTGGAAGGCTCCCCGGCTTCGCATGCCAGACGTGGGCTTGTTACTAACCAAGTCCGGAGCCGTCCATGATCCAGTATAAGCGCGCAGCCATCGACACGTCCAAAGCCGTGCGGTGCGATTTCAGCCCTTGAACCCAACAGGCCGTCCATACATGTCCGATCCGGGTTCCTCGGCCAGGGCGTCGAACGTGGACCAGGGGACCCGCTGGAGGGGGCTGTATGTGACAGTATTCCCGTGCGGTTCCATGTGGTTCGACCCCTGTCCCGATTCGCGGCATGGCGATGGCTTGGAGTCGAATCCACAAAAAAAGAGAAGAACTTCTAACCGGACAGCCGTGGGTCAAGCCCGGCCATGACGGGGATGGGGGCGTTTGCCCCAACCAGGACCGGGAGGAGGGGCAATTGCCCCAAGAAAATCCGTCTCCCATCCGGATCTCCATTCCCCATCCGAGGATGTGTGAAGGCACTATCCCGCCAGGGAGTGGGGCTAGAGCGGTTTCACGCTGACTGGAAACGGCAAACCGTAAGAGGGGCAAAAGTGTGGGTAAATTTTGCGAATAGCCGTATCATTCCGGTCTCTGATACCGGAATAGAGGCTGATTTCCGCCATTCGTTCGCTGGACCCAAGCTTATGCCGCACCTGCTTACCCACACTTTTGCCCCTTTTACGGCAAACCGCTCTAGCTCTTTGTTTAGTCGCATGATTCACGCACTGTTACGTTCCGCTCAGCACGATCATGCTCTAGTTTGCTCCACCCGCCGCTATGCGTTGTCGCGGCACCATTCCGCCACCTGGGCGTGGGTCGCGAACCAGCAGCTTCCCTTCGCCTTCATGTGGCGGATCAGCCGTTCCAGCAACGGCAAGCGGGAACGATGACCGATGAAGTGCGGGTGCATCGTCAGCAGGAACAACCCGTTTTCTTCCCAGGCCCCATCGAACTCGGCGGTAAAGATTTCCTCCACGGCTGATGGCGGGGTGTAGGGGCGCAGCGCGGAAAACCGCAGGAAGTTGAAATAGACCGCATCGTCGCGGATCCATTCGGGGGGAAGCTCGATGATCCCGGTCGGCTGCCCCTGATCGAGCAGTTCGTAAGGGTCGTCGTCCGCCATCAGGGAGCTGTCATACAGCAGTCCCATCTCCCGGATGATGTCGAGCGTATTGACCGAGAAATCCCAGCTCGCCGTCCGCATCCCGACCGGGTCCTTGCCGGAGATGCGCGCCAATGTGTCGCGGGCGCGGAACGTCAGGTCGCGTTCGGCTTCCCGAGGCAGGGTGGTATTGGCCTCATGGATCCAGGAGTGGATGCCGATCTCGTGCCCGTCGTCTGCCACCGCTCGGACCTCGTCCGGGTGCAGCAGGGCGGACACGGCCGGGTAGAAGAAGCTGGCGGGGATCGATTCCCGCTCCAACAGGCGGCGGATGCGGGGCATGGCCTGGCGAGCCCCGTACTGGCCCTGGGAAATGCGCATCGGGCTGGGGTCGTTGTCGCGCAACGGGATCGTCTCATGATCCGCGTCGAAGCTGAGCGCCACCGCGCAGCGTGCCCCATTCGGCCATGTCTTCGGCTTCATGCTGCGTCCACCGCGCGCCCGACCGACGATCTGGCGCCAGGTCTCCTCCGGCCATTGCCACGGTTCGAGATTTGGGGTTTTGGCGTCCGTGCTCATCCGGGGTTCCCTCCGCTGCGTGGGGCCGGCATGGTGCGCCATAAGTGTCCGTCCGGGAAGTCTGTCGGTTCGGGGCGGTGCCGTATCCACAGCCTCCCCCTCCCGCAAGGGGAGGGGGAGGCTGTGTCACCAACCGCCGGACTTCGCGAACGGATACATCGACCTCGCCTGGGAAAGACGCATACCATGCCCGGAACCGATCCAGCCCTGTTCACAGCCGAGGAAATGCTGGCCCACTTCGCTCGCCGGACATTAAGCCCGGTCGAAGTCCTGCAAGCGGCCACCGAACGGGTGGCCCGCCTCAATCCGGCCCTGAATGCGTTCGCGGTGCTGAACCCCCGCGCCGTGGACGCCGCCGCCGAAAGCGCCGGCCGCTGGCGTGCCGGACGGCCGATGGGACCGTTGGACGGCGTGCCCTGCACCATCAAGGACCTGATCGACGTGGCCGGTTTCCCGACTCGCCGGGGCAGCCGAGCGACTGACCCGGGTCCGGTCATGGACGATGCGCCGCTGGTGGTGGGGTTGAAGGGCGCCGGCGCGGTGATCCTGGGCAAGACCACGACCACCGAGTTTGGTTGGAAATCGCCGGGGGACTGCCCGCTGCATGGCATCACCCGCAACCCATGGAACCTGGCGCACACCCCAGGCGGATCGTCGTCCGGTGCCGGAGCCGCTGGAGCGGCAGGGTTCGGACCCTTGCATGTCGGGACCGACGCCGGCGGTTCCATCCGCATTCCGGCGGCCTGGAGCGGCCTGGTCGGGCTGAAACCCACCTATGGGCGAGTGCCGCAATGGCCGGCCAGCGCCTTTGCCAGCGTGGCCTGCGCCGGACCGATGACACGGACCGTGCGGGACGCGGCACTGATGGTGTCGTCCATGGCGCGTTACGACATTCGCGACCCGTTTTGCGCGCCGGATGACGGACGGGATTGGCGAACCGGGATCGAGGACGGCGTCGCCGGCCTGACCGTCGGCGTGCTGCGCAATCCCGGCTTCGACGCCCCCGTGGATGCGGATGGCGTCGCGGCGGTCGAGCGCGCCGCGGCCCTGCTGGCGGAGGCGGGCGCCTCGGTCGATGAAGCCAATCCCGATCTGCCAGATACCGCCACGGTGTTCGGACGCGTCTGGGGTGCCGCGTTGGCACGTCTGGTCTCCAGCCTGCCGGAGCAGTTGCGCGGGCTGCTGGACCCCGGCATCCGAGAGGTCGCCGAACGGCTCGGCGGCATGACCGCCATCGAATTCATGGACGCCGAGGCGCTGCGTGCCGCCGCCGGCCATGCCATGGCTCGGTTGCACCAGCGCTTCGACCTGGTGCTTTGCCCGACCGTGCCAGCCGGGCCGCCATTGGCCGACGCCCCTATCGTCGATCCGGTGCGGGCCCTGTGGACGCAATGGGCGCCCTGGACGTTCACCTTCAACGTCACGCGCCAGCCGGCGATCACGGTGCCCATGGCGTTGCGGACGGACGGCTTGCCGAACTCCGTACAGATCGCGGCGGCGCAATATCGGGACGATCTGGTGCTGCGAGCGGCGCGGGTCATCGAGTTGGCGGCGCCGTTTCCGACGCTTGACGGGGCATGACGCGGCCCCCCGGTAGCCCCCCACAAGGTCAAGGTTCGGGCGGCCTCGCGCCCCACAAGGTCGAGGTTCGGGCGGCCTCGCGCCCCACAAGATCAAGGTTCGGGCGGCCTCGCGCCCGGCGATGGCGGACATTTTGACCAGGCTCGATGCCGATCTGGCGGTGATCCGGGGCGCCGGAATGGCGGGTGTGCCGGTCCTGGACCGCTATGCACTGATGCATTTTTTGGAACGGTAGCGGATTCATGAACCTGGATGCCACGGATGCAGAAGACCGGGTCCGGGTTGCGCGTCGGCTGTACGACTGTAGGGCGGAGATCCTGGCCGAGGGGTTCGTCAATGCTGTCAGATAGTCCATCGGCCGCCCGCCGTCCTGGCTTTAACGCGGTGGTTCGACGGTTGCGGGCGGCCCTTTTCGGTGTCGTCGCGGTGTTTGCCGTGTCCCAGGCATCCGCCGCTGCGCCGGCCTGTCCTGCCTCGGAACCACGGCATCTGGCGCTTCCGGCGACCTGGGCGGCGTTGGCGGCGGGTCGGCCGATTACGATCGTCGCGTTCGGCTCGTCATCCACCGAGGGTGCCGGTGCCACCACGCCCGCCCACACCTATCCCGCTCGGCTGCAAGCCCTGTTGCGGGCGGCCTGGCCGAACGTGCCGGTGACGGTGGCGAACCGGGGGCTGGGCGGGCAAACGACGGACGCGATGCTGGCGCGGTTGGATACGGATGTGCTCGCTGCCCGTCCGACCCTGGTCATCTGGCAGGACGGCGCCAATGCCGCCCTGCGCGGGATGGAACCGGCGCGGTTTGCCGCTCTGCTGTCGGAAGGGGTGCGACGCATCGTCGCGTCCGGGGCCGATCTTGTGTTGATGGACAATCAGATCGCACCCCAGTTGGAACAGACCGCCCACCATGGCACCTTCATCGCCATGGTGGCGCAAGAGGCCGCGGCACGTCGCGTGCCCCTGTTTTCCCGTGCGGCATTGATGCGGGAATGGCGGGCGGCGGCGCCATCAGCCAACGACATGATCGGGCCGGATGGCCTGCATCATACGGATCGCGGCTACGAATGCCTGGCCGAGGCGTTGGGACGGGCCATCGTGGCGCCGGCACCACCCGCGATCGTGACGGCTCCGGGCAAGCGAGACTGACGGACGGGTGTCGGTCGGCCGCGTTTGGGCGGGCCGCGACGCCGCATCGTGCGCCGTCATGGATGCCCCGGTCAGGCGCGAGGATGCGCCTTCCGCCAGACCTCCATCAGTTTCGCTTCGTCCACGTCGGTGTATCGTTGCGTCGTCGACAGGCTGGCATGGCCCAGCAGGTCCTGGATCGATCGCAAATCCGCGCTCCCCGCCAGCAAATGGGTGGCGAAGGAGTGCCGTAGGGCGTGCGGGGTCGCATGTTCCGGCAGTCCGGTCAGGCGCCGGAATCCGCGCAAGGTCCGCTGTGCGACGGCGGCGTCCAGCCGTTTGCCGCGGGCGCCCAGGAACAAAGGGGCGTCCGGCTGGCGGTCCGGATGCAGGGCGAGCCAGGCGGCGATCGCCTCTCGCACGACCGGCAGGACCGGCACCAGACGCTCCTTCGACCCCTTGCCCATGACCCGCAATGCCGCGGCCGACCCGGCCCCCGGGGAGGGCATCGGGGAGGCCCCCGGGGGCGCCATCGGGGACGCCCGCGTGGACGCCATCGGGGCAGCCCCCGGGTCAACCCCCGGGGCAACCCCAGGGGCAACCCCAGGGGCAACCCCAGGGGCAACCAATGGGGCGTCCCGTATGTTCAGCGCCAGGGCCTCGCCGATCCGCAGCCCGGCGCCGTAGAGCAGCGTGAACAGCGCCATGTCCCGGGCCTGGATCGCCGCGGTATCCGACATCTCTCCGATATCCTCGGCGACCGAGCGCGCATCCGGCGCGGTCAGCGCGCGCGGGATGGGGGCCTTGGCGCGGGGCGTCGCGACCAGGCGGATCGCGGGGTTGTCCACCCCGTGCCGACGGGCCAGGAAGCGGTAAAAGCTTCGGATCGCCGACAAATGGCGTGCCCTTGTGGCGTTGCCGGAACCGGTCCCGGCCATGTCCGCCAGCCAGGCTCGGATATCGGCCTGGCGCAGTTCGGCGAGCGCCATCACGTCCGGCTCCCGTCCCAGATGATTGGTCAGGAAGCCGAGGAACCCGGCGATATCGGCCCCATAGGCCTCCAGGGTCAGGTCGGCGGAACGGCGTTCCTGGCCCATCCAGGCAAGGAAGGCGAGGCGGGCTTCGTCCCCGGTCATGGGAGTACCAGTGGGGGTACTAGTGGGGGTCCCAGTTGGACCTCCCGTGGAGGCGGCGGTCATGGGGGGCGCGGTCATGGCGCTCCCGTTGATGGGACGTGTCGAGTGGCGGGCAGGGGGTGGTGCGGTTGCATTATGCGGCCAGGGTAGGCGCCCAGGTTTGTGGAGGGAAGCATGGGGGCGCAGCGATATCGGCTGCGTCTTGCCGCGGTCCGGGTCACCAAAAGCGCACTCTTTCACCATTTCGCCGATCTGGCCGCGGCCGAAGCGCACCGATCGCGGTAAGGCGGCGGACCTGACCGGAGCCGACTGCCCGGGCGGCTTCCCGCCGACCGGGGCGGGACGCTATGATTTGCACCAGCAGTCAAATGGGAACCATCACGATGCCGGCATCCGTCACCATCCATGGCATCAAGGCCTGCGACACGATGAAGAAGGCCCGCGCCTGGCTGGACGGGCACGGGATCGAATACGCGTTCCACGACTACAAGGTCGCGGGCATCCAGCGGGCCGAACTGGAGGATTGGGTCGGTCGGGTGGGATGGGAAACGCTGCTGAACCGATCCGGGACCACCTTCCGCAAGCTGCCGCCGGAGGACCGGGACAACCTGGATGCGGCAAAGGCGATCGGTCTGATGCTGGCCCAACCATCAATGATCAAGCGGCCGGTATTGGATTGGGGCGGGCAACTGGTGGTTGGATTCAAGCCGGCGTTCTACGAACAAGCCTTTCCGGGTGCCCACGGCCCGTAAGCCGCAGCCGAAATCGCGTCAGGCCGCGCCCGAGGGGGAGCCGATATCCGTCTTGCTGAAATCGCCGCCCTTGAACAGCAGCGCTGTCCGTCGGTTCAGCGCGACGGCATAGGCGAAGCAGTCCCCCAGGTTCAATTGCGCGGGATGACCGGTGCCCTTGCCGTACCGGGCGAAGGCGTCCAACGCCGTTTCCACGTCCGGTGCGGTGATGGGCACCAATGCCACACCAGCCAATGTCAGGAAGTCCGACACATCCGCCCGCGCTTCCTTCACGCTTGCATGACGTTTGCCGCGAAGCCCCAGCGCGGCCTCGAACACCGCGATCGGGGAGGTGATCGGATCGCGTGCCGCTTCCAGCGCATCGGTCAACAGATCGGCCTCTGGCTCGCGGGTCAGGATCGCGACGATCGCCGAGGCATCGACGAACGTCACGGATCGCCACTCAAGGCGTCGTAGTAGGCCTTGTCCGCCTCCAGTCCCGTCGCTGGGCGCAACAGCAGGCGTTCCTGCAGCGGGCGCAACCGCTCACGCAGCGGAAGCGCTTCATCCAGGCGCCGCAATTCGTGCGTGAGCGCGAGTCGAACCGACTCGGTCTTGGTGATGCACTTGCGCGCGGCCAGGCGTTCGGCCGGCGCATTCACGGTATCGCTGCGGATGTTCAGCGGCATGGTGGCCCCAGTAATGTCGGGATAAAATCCCTCGGCGGGTACGCGTGTAGACATTATCAGACGTGCGTCTGTACAGCACGATCACCCTGCTCGACGGACCGGACCCCATCCAACCGAAGCACGCCAACACGCCGCATTGCCATCGACGCCCCCCCTGTGACAGTTTGCTTTCATTGACAGGGAGAACAGCGGGTGGACGCACAGGCGACCAGCCTCGCCATGGGCGGAGCAAAGACGAACTCATTCGCGTCGCGGTCGCATCGCTGGTTGCCCTGGGCCTGGGCGGCTCTGCTGGTTGCCGTGCTGACGTTCCTGATCATCTACCCGACGTCCATGCTGCTGATCGGGGCACTGACCAACGTCAATCCCGTGGTCGACGGCTATCAGTTGTCGGACCTTTCGATCGCCAACTTCCTGACCGTCGCCGCCAATCCGAACGTCGCGGGCGCCCTGCTCAACTCCCTGATTGCCTGCGGGGGAGGCACCATCGTCGCCGTCTTCA
This sequence comes from Asaia bogorensis, assembly GCA_945861095.1. GTDB lineage: Bacteria > Pseudomonadota > Alphaproteobacteria > Acetobacterales > Acetobacteraceae > Rhodopila. Next base: position 21,182 of record CAMATI010000020.1, read on the forward strand.
TCGGCCTGTCGTTTGCCTGGGTGGTGGTGCGCACCAACACGCCGTGCAAGGCGCTGATCGCCAGCGCCGGTATGTTGCCGCTGTTCGTGCCGCCGCTGGTCGCCGGTGTCGCCTGGGCGATCCTCGGTTCACCCAAGACCGGGCTGATCAACCTGATCATGTCGAAGATGGGGCTGCCGATCCGGATCGACCTATACTCGATGACCGGCATGATCTTCGTCTTCGGCATCTATTACGCGCCCTATGTCTACATGTTCACCGCCGCCGCGCTGCGCAACATGGATCCGTCGCTGGAGGAAGCCGCCGAAATCTCCGGTGCCAGCGCGACCCGCACCATGGCAACGGTGACCTTCCCGCTGATCATGCCCGCCATCATCGCCGGCATGCTCCTCTCCTTCATCATCATGCTCGGCATCTACGGCATCCCCGCGGTGCTAGGGTCGCCCGCCAATATCCCGGTCCTGACGACCTATATCTTCGCGCTGACGGCGTGGTCCCCGCCGCAATACAATACCGCGGCCTCGGTCGCCGTCATCCTGATGATCGTGACCGGGGTGCTGGTCTATTTGCAGCAGAAAGCGATCTCGGGACGAAGCTACACCACGGTCGCGGGCAAGGCCTTCCGTCCGAGGTCGCTGAACCTGGGGCCGTGGCGGTTCCTGACCCTGGGGCTGGCGATCGTCTATATTTTTGTGGTCGTGATCCTGCCGACCCTGGCGCTGACCGTCGCCGCGTTCCGGAAATTCATGTTCATCCGCGACATTCCGGCGCTGTTCGATATGAAGCAGTATAGCTGGATCCATTTCAGCAAGATGTTCGACAATCCGCTGACGCTGCAATCGATCTACAACTCGATGTACGTGGGCATCCTGACCGCGATCGTCGGCGGCATCCTGTCTTTTGCCATCGGCTACACGATCACCCGCACCCAGACACCAGGTCGGCGCATCATCGACATCATCACCACGATCCCGGTCGCCATTCCCGGGCTGGTGATCGGCGTCGCCTATCTGTGGGCCTGGATCGGGTTGCCGGGCGGTCTTTACGGCACGTTCTGGATCCTCGCGCTGGCCTTCGTCGCCCGCTTCCTGCCCGATACCGTGAAGGCGCTGTCCACATCCCTGATGCAGCTTCACAAGGAGCTTGAGGAAGCCGCCTGGATCTGCGGGCGAGGCATGCTGGGCACCATCGGCACCATCGTCCTGCCGCTGGCGCGACCGGGAGTCGTCGCCGGCATGACCTTGCTGTTCATCCTGGCGATCCGCGAACTGGGTTCGTCACTGTTCCTCTATTCCAGTGGCACCATGGTCATGGCGGTGCAGCTTCTGGGCTACTATGAGGGTGGAAACATCGGCATCACCGCGGCGTTCAGCCTGGTGCAGATGGCACTGCTCGCCGTCCTGATCACGTGCACCAACTGGCTCTCTCGCGGCGCTGCCGAAGGGGGAGTCGTCAGAACCGGCTGACCGGAGCACGCCGATCGCCGGGGAACCAACCTGCTCGGCGAACCGGCCTACCCCCGGCGCCGCCCAACGGGAGGATACGATGCAGCTTACACGCCGTCAGGTTATCGGCTCGCTCGCAGCCGCCGGGACAACGCTCGCCTACGGCCCAGCACGAGCGGCCAAACCATATGACCCGCCTGGGTCGCTGATCGACGCCGCGCGCAAGGAAGGCGGCTTCACCCTGTTCAGCGCCACCTTCCCGGAGGTGCAGCAGGAGGTCATCAACCTTTTCAACAAGCGCTTCCCGTTCGTGAAGGTTCGCTTCGTCCGCGCATCGGGGGGCCAGCTTATCACCCGCGTTCGCACGGAAGCCGCCGCCGGTAAGCTGGAAGCGGACGTGATCGAACATTCCGACCGCGGCCAGATGCTGGACCTGGAGGCGCTGTTCGCCGATTACGCACCGCCCAATGCCGCCGATTACATGCCGGCCGCGGTGGTGTCCCCCAAGCTCTGGCCCACGGTCACGATTTCGTGGTGCATCGCCTGGAATTCGGAACTGGTGAAGAACCCGCCGAAGAACTGGATGGATCTGTGCAAGCCGGAATATGGCGATGGCAAGATCGGCCAGGTGATCGGCCCGTCCGGCGGCACCACCTGGACCCGCATCATGTTCGAGCGTCTGGTCCTTGCCGATGATTACTGGGTCAGGCAGGCGGCGACGAAGCCCAAACTGTTCCCCTCCGGCGGTCCGTTGTCGGACTCGGTCACGCGTGGGGAGATTCTGATCGCGCCCCTGACGCACAACGCCGCCTTCCCCAAGAAGCGGGACGGCGCGCCGATCGAGGCGATCTATCCGCCGGAGGGCATCCCGGTGATCCCCTATGGCTCGGGCATCCCGAAATCCGCGCGCTACCCGAATGCCGCCAAACTCTGGCTGGACTGGGTGCTGTCCGATGACGGCCAAACCCAGTCGATCCGCGAGCAGGGCAACCTGACATCCCTGGCCAGCCCGCCGGTGAAGCCTGATATGTTCGATGCCACCCGTCATAAACTGTGGCTGCCCGAATTCGCCGCCTTCAACAGCCTGCGTGACAAGTGGCTGGAGGAGTGGAACAAGACCTATGGCTACCGACAGTAAGGACTCTTGACCGCATGATCACCCTGAACCGCCGCCACGCGCTTGGATCGCTCGCCGCGCTGACTTTGATCGCCAAATACGGCCCCGCCCGCGCCGCGAAACCGTTTCAGGCGCCCGCATCCCTGGTCGATGCGGCGAAGAAGGAAGGCGAGCTCATCCTCTACACCGCCGCCTTCCCGGAGGTGATGCAGGACACGATCACCCTGTTCAACAAGCGCTTCTCCGGCATCAAGGTGCGCATGGTGCGCGCATCCGGCGGTCAGTTGATCACCCGGGTCCGCACCGAAGCGTCTCAGAACAAGCTGGAAGCCGATGTCCTGGACCATTCCGACCGCGCGCAGGTGAAGTCGCTGGAGGAGCTGTTCGCCGATTACGCGCCGCCCAACGCGGCCGACTACATGCCGGCCACTCTGGTGTCGCCCAAGATCTGGCCGAGCATCACGCCGGCCTGGTCGATCGCGTGGAACACCGAATTGGTGAAGAATCCGCCGAAGACCTGGTGGGATCTGACCAAACCTGAGTACGGTGACGGTAAGATCGGGCAGGTGATCGCGCCCTCCGGCGGCACCACCTGGACGCGCGCGATGTTTGAGCGGCAGGTGCTGGGCGAGGACTACTGGCCGAAGCTCGCCGCCAACAAGACGAAGCTGTATCCGTCCGGCGCGCCGCTGTCGGACGCGGTCGTGCGCGGGGAAGTGCTGATCGCGCCGCTGATCTACAACATCGTCTATCCGAAGAAGGTCGCCGGCGCGCCGATCGACGCCGTCTACCCGAAGGAAGGCATCCCGATCATCCCCTATGGCAGTGCCATCCCGAAAGCCGCGCGCCATCCCAATGCGGCGCGCCTGTGGATGGATTGGATACTGTCCGATGAGGGCCAGGAGCACTCCCTACGCGACCAGGGCAACATGACCGCCCTGAAGAATCCGCCCATCGCGCCGCCGGGCTTCGATCCGAAGACCGACAAGCTGTGGACCCCTGATTTCGCCCAGTTCGAGTCGCTCAACGCCCGTTGGCTGGAAGACTGGAACAAGGCCTTCGGATACCGCCAGTAACATGTCCTCCGAACTTCGCGTCGAGCAGCTTCGCAAGGTCTTCACCACCGGCAAGCCACCGGTGGCGAAGGCCGCCGTGGACGATGTGTCCTTCACCATTGCCGCGGGAGAAATCGTGGTGCTGCTGGGGCCGTCCGGCTGCGGCAAGACCACGACGCTTCGCTGCGTCGCGGGGTTGGAGCATCCGACGTCCGGGCGCATCGTGATCGGTGGGACGATGTACACCGACCCCCAGGCCGGCGTGCTGGTGCCCCCGCGCAGTCGGAACCTGGGCATGGTGTTCCAATCCTACGCCGTCTGGCCGCACATGACGGTGCGCCAGAACGTCGCCTATCCGCTGAAGGCACGAGGCACGCCGCGGGCCGAACTGAAAAAAGCTGTCGAGCAGGCGTTGGACCTGGTGGAACTGGGTTCCTACGCGGACCGCCCGGTGACGCAACTGTCCGGCGGGCAGATGCAGCGTGTCGCTCTCGCCCGCAGCATGGTCTATCAGCCGCAGATTCTGCTGCTGGACGAACCGCTCTCCAACCTCGACGCGCAGTTGCGGCTGCGCCTGCGCGACGACCTGCGCCGCATCATCAAGCGGGTCGGCCTGACCGCGCTTTACGTGACGCATGACCAGACCGAGGCCGTGGTTCTGGGCGATCGCATCGGTGTGATGCGCGATGGCAAGCTTCTGCAACTGGATACGCCGAGCGAGATCTATAATCGGCCGGCGGATTTGTTTGTGGCGGGGTTCACGGGGGCGTCGAATGTGATCGACGGCACGGTGGTGTCCCGGGATGGGGCGTTCGGGGTGATCGCTGTCGGCGCCAATGAGCGGCTGACGGCGCGCCTGGGTCATGGGGTTTCCGAGGGGGCGGTCGTGAAGGTCGCCTTGCGCCCGGACAATGTCGGGCTGTCGCCGGTTGGTGTCGGTCCGAATCAATTCAAGGCGCGCGTGGCATCGCGGCACTACCAGGGCACCCAGACGGTCTATGAATTGACCCTCGCGGGCGCCACCATTGAGGCATTGGAAGTTGGCAGCGCCGCGCGCCATGACGTCGATAGCGAGATCGTCGTCGCCCTGCCGCCGGAAATCTGCTGGGCCTACGCGACGTAGTGGTCGGCGGGCGTCGCCTTTCTGGCCAATTGGGCCGGAGTAACGCCGGTGCGCACGCAAGCCATTGATCCAGCGGCACGCGGTCCCAACTGTTAACCGACGAGTGAGATCAGTCCACTCGGCCAGCGCCGCGTTGATTTACGAATAGTGGTTCGTCCAGCCGCCCATCCTGGGTGGCGCTTATACCGACCGATCTGGCGGTCGTGGTATCGTTATTGTCCCAATCAGCGGTTGGTCCGAGGCGGTATTCCGCCGGCGGCGATGCTGCCGTGCATTGGCGCTCTGCCGTACTCTCGCTTGTCGCCCCAGTTATTGCACCGGTGTTCAAAGGAACCATGCGCGATGAAACCCGTGGCCATCGTTGGATAATGCGCATCGGCCTCGGCGGCGCCGGTCTGCTGTTCGGGCGGTTTTCCTATACGACCGAGAAGAAGGTGATCGATCTGGGACCGGTTACGGCGTCGGTTTCCGAACAACATAGCGTGACCGTCCCGGACATCGCCGGTATCGGGTTCCTGGTCGCGGGTGTCGTTCTTTTGGTGTTCAGCCGCCGTTCCGCGTAGGGCGCTTCCCGGCTGGATAGCCGAAGGAACAACCGTATGATCGGCACGACCGGCCGATCGCGCCCCGCCACGGGTAACCTTAAGCCGTTCTTAACGGCGCTCGGCGACAATCGGTCGTCATGTCGGATCTTGCCCCCAGTTTCTCGCCCGGGATTGCTCACAGGGTCTGGCGTTGCCTGCCGCCGGACATGCGACGGCGCGCGTTCACCATGGCAACGTCCCGGCTGGCTCCGCGGCCGGACCGCATGCCGCCCAAAGGCGAACACGGTCTGGCGATCGCGGGCGAGTTTTCCCAGCCGTCCGGCCTGGGCGAGGGGGCGCGTCTGATGGCCCGGGCGGTTCACGGCCTGGGCTTGCCGGTATGGAGCCTGGATGTCCCGTCACCCATCTACCGCAAGGGGGGGGGCCGCAAGGGGGGCGACCGCAAGGGGGTGGACGCCACCGCAATGGACATCCCGCCGTTTGGCGCGCCCCTGGTCCTGCACGTGAACGCCCCGTTCCTGCCTTTGGCCCTGATGCGTCTGGGGCGCGGTCTGACGCGCGGACGTCGGATCATCGGCTATTGGGCGTGGGAGCTACCGGTCGTCCCGCCCGAATGGCACGGGGGGCGCGGATTCGTGCACGAGGTCTGGGTTCCCTCACGCTTCACCGCCGCCGCGCTGGAACCGCTGATGCCAGGGCGCGTGCGCGTCGTGCCGCCGGCTCTCGCCATGGCACCGCCGAACCCGTCCGCGCTCGACCGCGCCGCGTTCGGCCTGCCCGACAGCGCGGTGATCGTGCTGATGTCGTTCAATATGGCGTCGTCGTTTGAGCGCAAGAATCCGCTTGCCGCCATCCAGGCCTTTCGGCTGGCATTCGGGGAGCGTTCCGACCGGCTGTTGCTGGTCAAGGTCCTGCACGCGGATCACGCCCCCGCCGACTTTGCGCGTCTGCTCCAGGCCGCGCAGGCCCCGAACATTCGCGTCGAAACCCGGGCGATGCCGGACCGGGATCGTCACGCCCTGACCGCGGTGAGCGACATCGTGCTGTCCCTGCATCGCAGCGAGGGCTTCGGCCTGGTCCCGGCCGAGGCGATGATGCTGGGACGATCCGTCATCGCGACCGCCTGGTCGGGCAACATGGACTACATGGACCGGGACAATGCGGCCTTGGTCGGCTACCGCCTGGTGCCTGCCAGTGACGACCGGTCGGTGTATCGCAATGCAAGCTGGGCCGAACCCGACCTGGGCGATGCGGTGACGCATCTACGGTTCCTCGCGGACAACGAAGCGGCGCGCCGAGGGCTTGGCGAGCGGGCCCGTTTGTCGGCCGCACGAAGCTTCGGAACCGAGCCGTTGGTGGCGGCGCTGCGCGGCGTGGGTTTTGGTGCCTGACGCGGTCAAGGTTCCGGATCCCGCCAGCGGACAGTGAAAACACGCACCATCTCTTTGCGCGACGGCCTCGGCAACACCGGACGGCCGGCACGGATCGGAATTCCGCGCTGGCCGTCTGAGCCGCGGAGGTCGTTGCCCGTCTTGTCCCGGCCGACCTGACCGTCCACCGCCAGGCGTCCCCACACCGCCATTGCCGGCCCCGCCCGGTGTCCGCCCCCTTGCCGCCGTCGAAGCGCGGTCTGCCGCGATAGGTTCGGCGATGACGAGGGGTGCGGTGCGCCGGGCAATGGTTGCGCCGGGCAATGGTTGCGCCGGGCCATGGTTGCGTCGGGCAACGTTTGCGTCGAGTGCCCTCAAATCGCCATGTAGCCGCCATCGACGTTGTAACAGGCGCCGCTGACGTACGAACTGCGATCGCTGCACAGCCACAGGACCATCTCGCCGATTTCTTCCGGCTTGCCCATGCGGCGGAACGACACTTTCTCCATCAGTTCGGCCCCACGCCGGCGCATGGTGTCCTCGGTCATCTTGGTTTCGATATAACCCGGGCAGACGGCGTTCACACGAATGTTGTCGGTGGCATATTCCAGTGCCGCGGTCTTCGTCAGACCCAGCACGCCATGCTTGGCCGCGACATAGGCCGAGGAGGTTGGCAGGCCGATCAGCCCCGCGATCGAGCCGGTGTTGACGATCTTGCCGCCACCTTGCGCCATCATCTGCGGCAGCTCGTGCTTCATGCACAGCCACACGCCGCGCAGATTGACCGCGATCATGCGGTCGAAGGACTCGTCGGCCCATTCATGCGTCCGCTTGCCGCCGGCATCCACCTGATACCCCGCGATTCCCGCGTTGTTGAAGGCGCAGTCCAGCCGTCCGTAAGCGCTGACCACGGCCTCGATCATGGCCTGGACCGCCGCACTTTCGGTCACGTCGCCGGACAGCGACATCGCCTGTCCGCCCGCGGCGTTGACCTGCGCCACCGTTTCCCGAGCCGCCTCTTCCGAGGCGTCGGCGATGGCCAGCCTGGCACCCTCCCGCGCGAAAATCAGCGCCGTTGCGCGACCGATGCCACCACCACCACCGGTGATCAGCGCCGATTTTCCGTCCAACATTCCAGCCATCGTTTTCTCCCCTGTCTGAACCGACCACGCACCTACCAGTTGGTAGGCTTTCAATCCAGCCACGGTAGCGCTAGCATGGCCGACTAAACTGGCTTGGCATAGGGCATGCGCGACGAGATTCTGGCCTTCAAGCGTGAACGGATCCTGGAAGAAGCCGTCAAGCTCTTTTACGAGCGCGGCTTCAACGGCACGACGCTTGACGATATCGCGGCGGAGCTTGGGGTCACCAAGCCCTTCATCTATACGCATTTTCGCAGCAAGGTCGATCTGCTTGCGGCGCTGTGCAAGCCCACGATCGAGATGTCTCTCGCGGCGGTCACCGGCGCGTCCGAACAGCCGGGCACTGTCACCGAACGGCTGTACAAGGCGGTCTTCGGTTTCACCAAAGTGGTGCTGCAACGCCAGCCGAACATCGCCATCTATTTCCGAGAGGAAAAAAACCTGACCAAATCCGCACTGGACGAGATCAACATCCTGCGCAAGCAGTTCGATCGCGTTCTGTCGCGCCTGCTGCAAGAAGGTGTCGATGCGGGAGAGTTTCGGGTGGGCGACGTGAACCTGGCGTCGCTTGCCATCGGCGGGATGATCAGTTGGGCCTATACATGGCATCGTCCGGGCGGCCGGCTGACCTTGGATGAGATGGGCGCGCATATGGCCGCTCTCGCATTGCAGATGGCGGGTGCCGAGGCGGTTGCCCCGGCGATCTGAATCGATCTGTCCCCAGCGCGATCCCGGCGGTCGCCCGACCCCGGTCGCGCGAGTCCGGCTGCTGCAGCTTTGCCGCACGAGCCCGGCCGCTGTACTCGGGTCGCCCGGGCAGGGCGCCCTTGCCCAGTCCCCTGAGTCCGGCCGGGTCCAGCAGCGTAACCCGCCCGCTCAAACCCGGGGAGCGGCGTTACGTGAAGAACGCATTGCCCTGGTCGGTGCCGGCGCGCTGCGTTACTTTGGCAACGATTGCGCCGAGGTCGTCTTCGGTCAGGGGCAGACCGAACCCATCCCGCAGTTCGACGCGGTATTCTTCCAGAGAGCCCAAGGCCCGAATCTGGCTCCGCCCATCCATCCCCCGGCGAGCGACGCGCGTATTGAATAATGTATGGCGGGCCGCCTGGCCCGGGCGAGCGACGATCAGATTGTTCACGAAAGGGGCGACCGGATTGGTGGCGGTGAACCAGTTGGCGACCTCCAGATCGGCGGGCAACGGCAGTTCCGGCGATACGCGATACAGCGTCTGCCAGGCGTCGCCGATCTCTACCTGCACCAGATACTCCAGCCCGAACGATCGAACACGGAACAGCTCATGCCCGGTCCCTTGCGCATCGTCGCGGGCCAGCGAGAGCGGGGCGGTCGGGGTCAGGTTCCCGAACCCGACATCGGCCAGATAGATGCCATCGGCCAGATCGACGCTCAGGACCATATGCGTGCGTGGCGTCCCCGCATCAGGCGCCATGCCGCGCACGACCCGGGCGAGCCGGAGGCTGGCGCGGAATCCCAATGCGGTCAGGGCGGCGAGCAGCAGGGTGTTCTGCTCGAAGCAATAGCCGCCGCGGCCGCGATCGACCAGTTTGGCGGCGACGGAGGCCGCATCGATCGGGATCGGACGCCCGAGAAACACGTCGATATTTTCAAAGGGAATGGTCGCGCTGTGGCAGGCGATGAGGTCGGTCAGGACGGCCAGGGACGCGGCGCGGGGACCGTGATAGGCAATGCGGCGGACATAGGCGTCCAGGTCGAATGCATCGGTGGGCATGGAAACTCCGTTGTTGCGTGACCTGCGTTCCGTGGCCTGGGCTGGGTGGCTGCATCATGACCGGAAACCGAAGATCGCTCTACTTCCCTGTTTTGTTGTATGATTGACACGCCGCGACGTTCGGGTCGGTGTCGCAACGCTCTATGGTCCGGACCGCCGGAAGGAAATGCCGATGATCAAGCAGCCGGGCAAATACCAGGACCTGTCGGATCCCCAGGCGCGTCCGCGCTACACCGGGATCGCGACCTTCTTCCGCACGGAACCGAGTCAGGACCTGACCGACCTGGATATCGGCATCATCGGTGTCCCGTTCGACGGCGGGGTAACCCATCGCAGCGGCGCGCGTCACGGACCGCGCGCGGTGCGGGACCAATCCACTTTGCTGCGCCGTATCAATGCCGCGACCGGGATCGCGCCGTTTGCCGCGGCGCGCGTGCGGGATCTCGGCGATTGCTGGATCGAGCAACCGTATGAATTGACCGGCGCATTGGCGGAAATCGCCGCGTTCTACCACACCGTCGTGGCGGCGGGGGTCACGCCGCTGTCGGTCGGTGGCGACCATTCGATCAGTCTTCCCATCTTGCGCGCGGTGGCCGCGTCCGGGCCGGTCGGCATGGTGCATATCGACGCGCATTGCGACACCGGCGACGATTATCTGGGGTCTCGCTTCCACCACGGCGCCCCGTTCCGGCGCGCGGTGGAGGAGGGGTTGCTGGATCCGCGTCGGGTGATCCAGATCGGGATCCGGGGCACTACGAACGATCCGGATATGTGGGGGTTCAGCCAGTCCAGTGGCATGCGGGTTCTGGGCATGGATGAATTTCACGATCGGGGCTGGCGCTTCGCCATGGAGGAAGCGCGCGCGATCATCGGTTCAGGGCCGGCCTATCTGACGTTCGATATCGACAGTCTCGATCCGTCGCACGCCCCCGGCACCGGCACGCCGGAAGCCGGCGGGATCACCGCGTTGGAGGCTTTGCGGCTGTTGCGTGGCCTGCGCGGCCTGGACTTCATCGGCGGCGATCTGGTGGAAGTGGCGCCATCCTTCGATGTCGGCACGTTGACCAGTTTCAACGCGGCTTCGATTCTGTTCGAGATTCTGTGTCTTCTGGTCGAAGCCCGCGGGCGACGCATGATTGGATGATCGGCCCGTTCGGCGCGGTCAGGGACCCGTTATGCGCTGGCTTTCATAGGGCGATCTCAGACGCTCGGTTGTGGGCAGCCCGTGCAGAATATCGGCCGATTCATTGCTCAGCGCGCTGGTGCCGCCGCCACCCGACGGGATCGGCCGCATCATCGACTGATCGCAACCCAAGCTCCCCGGTGCAACCAGGTTCGGCACCACCATCGCCACGGACGGGCTGACGGTTCCGCCAGCAGAGCCGGCCATGTCCAAGTGGCTTGGCAGCGGGACCCCAAAGGCTGGTGTGCCACCGCACGGCCCTGGCGGCAGGGATGCGCCACCCAAGACAACCAGCGACAGCAGCAAAAAGGTAGTCCGTATCATGGATGGTGCGGGTCCGTTCGGTGGGTGCCGTGCGGCCGGATCGGCCGCAGGCAGGTCAATAGCGCGGGAAGGAACACCAGGCTGGCGGCCAGACTGCAAGTCAGGCTGATCATCAGCAGGGCCCCCATGCTGGCGGTTCCGGGGTGGGCCGACAACGCCAGGGAGCCGAACGCGGTGGCGGTGGTCAGCGCGGAATAGACGATTGCCTTGGTCGTGGCCGACCCGATCGGGTGGGTATGACCCGCACGCCAGTTCATCACCGTGTACACATTGAACGAAACGCCAACCCCCAAAAGCAGCGGCAATGCGACGATATTGGCAAAATTCAGCGGCAATGGCAGCAAAATACTGATCAGAAGGGTCAGCAGGGCAGAGACCGCCAGGGGCGCCAACACCAGTACGACGTCAAACGGGCGCCGCAACGCCACGCCCAGGATCAGCGTGATCGCGATCAGAGCGTAGATTGCCGCGTCCCGGAACGCCCCGATGATCGTGTTGCTGGTGGCGACGATGGTCACCGCCGATCCGGCCGCGGTCGGCGCGATCGGCAAAACCTGATCGACGAAACCGTCCAGGCCGATGGTCGCCAGCGCTTCGGGTTTCGCCGCCACCCGGATCCTCGCCCGCCCGTCGGGCAGCACCCAGTCGCGCGCGACGTCGGCCGGGATTGCGGCCAGATTCATAGGCTCCGCGGTCAGCGCGACGCGCAGCCTGGACAATTGTTGCGGCAGGAAACGGGTCAGCGCCCGGTCCAACGACAGCAAATAGTCATCCGGCGCCTTCTCGATCAGGCGCAGATCCCGCGCGATATCGGCAAGCGGATGGTCGGCGGGCAGTTTCCGCAAGGCGGGTTCGATCTGCTCCATGGCGGATATCGCGGCCATGCGGATCTGTCCGGGCGTAACCGGCGCGGCGGGCGTCGGCGGCGCCAATGTGGGAGCCAGGATCGTGTTGGCATCGGCGATCAGGGCCAGTTTCAGCGGCTGATCGTCCGGCACGAAGCTGTTGATGTTCACCACGCTGGCGGTGACGGGCAGGGCGCTCAGAGCCGCGGCAAGCCGAGCGGCGTCGGTGGCGCTGGGTGCTATGATGTCGATTGTGTAGGGGTTGGTGACGGGGTTTTGGATCAGATCCCGCAAGGTCCGCATGGCCTGGGTGTCGGGATTCTTCGTGTTCAGCGGATCGGAATCGAAGCTCAGACGTGGCGCCATGATCGCGCCGACCACGGCCAGGGTGGCGAACGCGGTCAGGATCGGCCACCGCCAGCGCCTGACCAAAGGATCGAGCGGCGCGGCCCAGGCAAACCCGATCTCCGCCCTTTCTCCGCGCGGGCGGCAAAGCGTGATCGCCGCCGGCAGGAATGTCAGGGTGCATACAAAGGCAATCAGCATGCCGATCCCGGCGATGATGCCCAGTTCGGCAACGCCGGCAAACGATGTCGGTCCGAAGGCCAGGAACCCCGCCGCGACAGCCAGCGCGGCGACCAGGATCTGTCCTCCGGACGTGGCTCCGGTTTCGGTCATCGCGGCTGCCATGCCGGGCGTGACGTGGCGTTGCTCCCGGAATCGAACCGAGAACTGGATGGCAAAGTCGACGGCCAATCCCAGGAACAGCACGCCAAACCCGACCGATATCAGATTCAGCCTGCCGATCGCGGCGGCGGCGAAGCACACCGTCAGCAGCAGGCCAAGGGCGAGCGTGAGAAGGATCGGCACGATCAGCCGCCAGGATCGCACCGCGAGGAACAGCAGGAATGCGATGATGACCGTGCTGGCGATCATGCCCTCCACCGCGCCCTGGGCAACGGTGGCGAATTCCTCATCCGCCAGGGCAACCTGTCCGGTCAGCCGCACGCGCGCGGCCCCGGACTGGACGAATTCCAGTCTGGCGGCGATATCGCGCACCGCCTGGATCGCCGCTCCACCCGGTTCCAGCAGGTCGTGGTTCAGCCTGGGCTGCAGCAGGACGAAGCGATAGGGGCCGGCTTTCTCGGTCAGCCCGCCACCCAGGAGGTTCTGCCAGGACAGCGGCTTCGGCGTGCCGGCCAGGGCATCGGCCATCGCGCCATGAAAGCCGCGGATCGAATCGAGGTAGGGGCCGAGATCGGCCTGGTCTTTGGCCACGCCCATGCCGAGCAGCGCCAGGGCGGCAAACAGCCCGCGCGCCGA